>JAYVWK010000210.1:0-14491 GCA_043786185.1 Burkholderiales bacterium | reverse complement strand
AGGTATTCGTGGATGTCGAGCAGCCGGCACCCTGGAAAGATCTTGTCGAACTCGTACTTCTGCAACTGGTCCATGCAGGTGCCGCAAGACACGATGACGGTCTTGATATCGAGATAGTTGAGGGTATTGGCCACGCGGTGGAACAGCACCCGATTGCTGGTGGTGATCTCTTGACCTTTGTCGGCATTACCGGAGGCGGTTTGCGGATAGCCGCAGCACAGATAACCCGGCGGCAACACGGTTTGCGCACCCACGTGGTAGAGCATGGCCTGGGTGGCCAGGCCAACCTGTGAAAAAAGACGCTCCGAGCCACAACCGGGAAAGTAGAAAACCGCCTCCTGATCATCCTGGCGCAAAGCCGGATTGCGGATGATCGGCACCACCTTGTCATCTTCGACACCCAGGAGCGCGCGCGCGGTCTTTTTGGGCAGGCCGCCAGGCATCGGCTTGTTGATGAAATGAATCACCTGCTCTTTGAGCGGCGCGCGGCCGACGGTGGCAGGCGGATGCCTGGTTTGCGCGCGCGCCAACAGCGAACCGCGCGCCAATTGCGACGCCAAGCGCTGCACCTTGTAGCCGAACTGGATCATGCCGGCGCGAATCGCCTTGATGGTGGTCGGATCGGTGGCATTCAAGAAGGCCATCGCCGCGCTGGTGCCGGGATTGAACTTCTTCTGACCCAGCTTGCGCAACAGGTTGCGCATATTGATCGACACATCGCCAAAATCGATATCCACCGGGCACGGCGTTTCGCACTTGTGGCATACCGTGCAGTGATCGGCGACATCGCTGAATTCATCGAAGTGCTTGACCGAAATGCCGCGCCGGGTCTGCTCCTCGTAGAGAAAAGCCTCGATCAGGAGCGAGGTGGCGAGAATCTTGTTGCGCGGGCTGTACAGCAGATTGGCGCGCGGCACATGCGTGGCGCACACCGGCTTGCATTTGCCGCAGCGCAGGCAGTCCTTGATTGAATCGGCGATCGAGCCGATTTCGCTCTGCTCTAAGATCAGCGACTCGGTGCCCAGCAGGTTGAACGATGGCGTGTAGGCGCGATGCAGGTCGCCACCGGGCAAGAGTTTGCCGCGGTTGAAGCGGCCGTTGGGATCGACCCTCTGCTTGTAGTCGCGAAACGCACTGATCTCATCGTCATGCAGATACTCAAGCTTGGTGATACCGATGCCGTGTTCGCCGGAAATGACCCCGCCCAGGCTGCGCGCCAGCGCCATGATGCGCGCCACCGCCTGATTGGCGGCCTGCAACATTTCATAGTTGTCGGAATTGACCGGTATGTTGGTGTGTACGTTGCCGTCGCCGGCATGCATGTGCAACGCCACCCAGGCGCGCCCCGACAGCACCTCCTTGTGGACGCGCTCGCATTCGCGCAAGATCGGCAGGGTGGCGGCGCCACCGAACAACTCCTCAAGCGGCGCGCGCAACTCCACTTTCCAGGAAATGCGCACAATGTGCTGCTGCACCATGCGGAAGATGCTGGCCTCCTGCGGCATGGTCAGCGCGTCTGCCTTGACGCCCAGGGCGCACAAGGCCAGGGCCGCGGTGGCAACGCTCTGATCGAGGCTGTCACGCACCGCCTGCCAGCGCGCCTTGACCTGTGCCAGAAGCGCATGCGCCTCGCGTACGCGATCGCCGAGCAGTTCGTCCTTGGACAGTGAATCGTCGTCCGGATTGACCGGCAGCGTCGGCTGGCGTAACAGTTCTTCAAGCCGCCCGATCAATTGCAACTTGTTGGATATCGAAAGTTCTATGTTGATGCGTTCGATGCCGTCCGAATAATCGCCCAGACGGTCCAGCGGAATCACCACATCCTCATTGATCTTGAAAGCGTTGGTGTGGCGTGCGATGGCAGCGGTACGCGCGCGATCGAGCCAGAATTTCTTGCGCGTCTCGGCCGAAACGGCAACGAAGCCCTCGGCACCGCGCGCATTGCACATGCGCACCACCTCGCTGGCGGCGCGCGCCACGGCATCGGCATCGTCACCACAGATATCGCCGATCAACACCATCTTCGGCAGACGACCGCGACGCGATTTGGTGGCGTAGCCAACCGCTTTCAGGTAACGCTCGTCTAAGTGTTCAAGCCCGGCCAGCACCACCGGCGAGGCCCCCGAAGCGGGGTTGGCGGCACGCATCTGCGCGGTCAGGCCATCCAGGTAGTTTTTGATCTCGACAATCGCCGGCACAGAATCGCCCACCAGGCCGAAGAATTCAAGGCACACCGTGCGGGTATGGTCGGGCATGCGGTGCAGGATGAAGCGCGCCGAGGTGATGATGCCGTCGCAACCTTCCTTCTGCACACCCGGCAAGCCGCTCAAGAACTTGTCTGTGACATCCTTGCCCAGGCCGGCCTTGCGAAAACGTCGGCCTTCGATTTCAAGGATTTCGGCCGCGCCATGTGGCGTCTTGCCGTCTCTCCTGAAGCGCTGGATCGAAAATCGCGCCAAGGCTGCATCGTGGATCTTGCCCAAGCTATGGTCTAGCCGGGTGATTTCCATGAAGTAACCGTTGGCGTCGACCATGCGCCACGACAGCAGATTGTCGATCGCAGTACCCCACAGCACGGCCTTCTTGCCGCCCGCATTCACCGCCACGTTGCCGCCGATACAGGAAGCATCGGCCGAGGTCGGGTCGACCGCGAACACCAGCCCACGTGCCTCTGCCGCCTCCATCACGCGTTTGGTCACCACTCCAGCACCGCAATGAACGCTGGCATATTCGCGGCCGGCTGCGCCAGGCAGTGCCCTGACTTCGATCTTGCCCAGTGAATCGAGCTTCTCTGTATTGATGATCGCCGACAGCCGCGTCAGTGGTACCGCGCCGCCGGTGTAGCCAGTGCCGCCGCCGCGTGGAATGATGGTGAGCCCCAGCTCAAAAAGTTCGCGTGCTAAAAGCGCACACTCCTCTTCGCTATCCGGGTGCAGTACCACAAACGGATACTCGACGCGCCAGTCGGTGGCGTCGGTCACATGCGACACGCGTGACATGCCATCGAAAGCGATGTTGTCGCGCCGCGTGACCTTCGACAAGCGCTTCAGGCAGGCACGGCGTAGGGCCGCCATTTCATCGAACTCGCGCTCGAAAGCATCGACCGCGAGTTTGGCCGCCGCGATCAATTGCACCACCTGGCCGCCGGATTGCGCCACCTCGAGGCCTTCGCGCTCATAGACGGTGCGCCGCTTCTCCATGTCGCCCAAGCGATGGTGCAGGGCTTCGATCAGCGCCGCACGCCGCTTCGGATTGTCCAACAGGTCGTCCTGCAAATAGGGGTTGCGTTGCACCACCCAGATATCGCCCAGCACCTCATACAACATGCGCGCCGAGCGACCGGTGCGACGTTCGCCACGCAACTCGGCCAATACCTGCCACATGTCCTCGCCCAAAAGGCGGATCACAATCTCGCGATCGGAGAACGAAGTGTAGTTGTAGGGTATCTCACGCAGTCGCGGCGCTGCTTCGGGCAGTGCCGCGTCGGGCAGCGCATGCGGCGGAAGATGGGCCAGGTTGGTCATGAAAGCCTTTGCTGTTCGCGCTCGGCGCGCCGATTATTCTTGACTTGGATCAAGATTTTATCGCACTGCAGCAGAGAAATTCACTAACAACCTTACGCTATACAGGGCCGCAGGCGCGCAACGCAAAGCACCCGAATTTGCTGATCTGGCGCACTGGCCACCGGCATCAGGACCATGGAGCGAGACGGTGCCTCCGCAATACGTTTGCGGCAGCAACGACCAGCAAGCCTGCCGCCCGGCCACGTCCACCAGTGCGCTGCGGCTATTCGACTTTTTCTTCGACCCAGCCGCGCTTGGTCAAAAATGCTTCGAAGCTGATGCTCTTGTACTCGCCGCCGCCCACGTAAGCGTCGAACTGCTTGAAGGCATCAACCTTGGTGCGCGAACCGCGGCGTGCCAGCACCTCACGCCCCTGCGGATCAAGGAACGCCCATGCCGGTACCGGACTGGCCTTGAGATGCTTGATCGCGTCGCCGCGCGGCATCCTGCTGCCATCCGCCAACTGAATGGCGTCTTCGCGATTGCCGCGAATGTCAAAATACGCCAGCACATAACGGCTTGAATAGGTGCGGCGCAATTCCTCGGACGAAAACGTATGCTTGTTGGCATACACGCAATACGGGCACTTGTTGAAGCCGTAGTACACAAACACCGGCTTGCCCTGCTGCTTGGCCACCTTGAGGGCCTCGTTGTACTCGAGGAATGCCCAGCCCTCGGGCAATTCGGCTCGGGTCGGGCCGGCGGCTACGCACAGCAACAGCGCCAGCGAAAGGCTGATCGCGCGAAAAAAACGGTTGGAATTCGGCAAAAAGGTCATTTTTCTCTCTCGAGGTGCGGCAATGTCAGGCGGATGCCTTGAATCCTGCTGCGACATGCGAGCCATCGCAAAACGGCTTGTTCTTGGAAGCGCCGCACCGGCACAGGATGGCTTGAGTCACCCGCGATATGGTGGCGCCGGTTCCGGTGACGATTTCAATATTGCCGCTGACCGACAGCGGACCGTCGGGCAATGGCTCGACGTTTACCGCCCCGTCACGCTTGGGCAGGGGTTTCATGTCGGCGCTGACCGGCACTTCACCACTGGCGATGAACTTCGCCTGTTTGTGAGAACCGTCGCAAAACGGCGTGTTCTTTGAAGCGCCACAGCGACAAAGAGTGGCGCGCTGCAGCTTGCCCTTGCCTTTGAGTGCAACATCCGCGTGTATGGTCAGCGGGCCGTTTTCGCGGATGCGTACCAGATTGACCGGTGGCACCTTTTCTTCCGGCCCGCCATCATGGCGGCGATAGGTCAGGGCGCCGGATGGACACTGGCGAATGGTGTGCAGCAAGTTCTCCACGGTGTCACCGTCGGGCTTGATCCACGGCCCCTTGACGTTGGCCAGGAACACCGCCGGCGCCTCCAGCACGCAATAGCGTGCGTGAATGCAGCGCTTGCCTTCGAATATCACCGTGACGTACTTGCCTTTGGTCCTGCTGATCTCAGCGCCGTCCGCAGCTACTACATCGCTGCCAGCCTGTTGCGCGACGGCAAGCGGTGCCATCGAGGCCAGACTGGCTGCCGAACTACCCAGCAGTAGGCGGCGACGCGCGGCCGAAGGCAGGCCCGGCGCTTCGCTTTCCAGGGCCGCAGGTACGGTCTGCGCCAACTTATCCATGCTTCACCTCCGTGAAAGGTGCCTTTGGCGCGTCCTTAAACCGACGCTTCCGAATGGCTTTGAACATAATCATACTGCTGAACCTCGTACCCGTGGGCGCAAGCTGCACCGCAGGCGCCCAGCAGCGCCACCGCGGCATAGCGCGCCGCCTTGCCTGCCGCCATGTAGATGAGGCAATGCCACCAGGTTAAGCGCAGCCAGCCGGCCGCGACGCACAGCGCATCGCCCAGGATCGGCATCCAGGCGAACAGCAGGGCCGGTTCACCTGCGCAGCGCAGCCACGCCTCGTGCTGCCATGGCTGGCGCTGCGGAATGAAACGCCCAAGGCCATAGGAAATCATGCCTCCCGCGGTATTGCCCGCAGTGGCAACCAGCAGCGCCTGCCATAGCAGGTCCGGGTGCAGGCGCAGCACGGCGAACAGCATCAGTTCCGACGAAATCGGCACCAGCGTAGCGGCGATCAGGCTGCCGAAAAACAGTGACCACAGCGAAGCGTCGGCGCTAAAGAATGACTGCAGGGATTCGAGCAAGCAATTCTTCCTTACCCCTATTTCAGGGGTAAAATTTACCCCTGAAATAGGGGTCTATGGATGATGCACAAGAGAATCGATTACCTGCAAAAAATCCTCACGGCGCGGGTTTACGACGTCGCCAGCGAAACGCCTCTGGAAAAGGCGCCCAACCTTTCGGCGCGACTCAACAACACGCTGCTGCTCAAACGCGAGGACATGCAAAGCGTATTTTCGTTCAAGCTGCGCGGCGCTTACAACAAGATGGCGGGCCTGCCGGCGAGCGCCCTTGAAAAAGGGGTGATCTGCGCTTCAGCCGGCAACCACGCGCAGGGCGTGGCGCTTGCCGCCAAGCGTCTGGGGGCGCGTGCGGTGATCGTGATGCCGGTCACCACGCCCGCGGTGAAGGTCCAGGCGGTGCGCACGCGCGGTGGCGAAGTGGTGCTGTTCGGCGACTCGTTCGATGAAGCCCACGGCCACGCGCGTGAACTGGAACAACAGCAGGGCCTGAGCTTCGTCCATCCGTTCGACGACCCTGACGTGATTGCCGGCCAGGGCACCATAGGCATGGAGATGTTGCGCCAGCACCAGGCGCCTATCCACGCGATTTTTGTGGCGATCGGCGGCGGCGGCCTGATCGCCGGTATCGGCGCCTATGTGAAACGGGTGCGCCCCGACATCCGCATCATCGGAGTCGAACCGGTCGATTCGGATGCGATGTCGCGATCGCTGGCGGCCGGCAGACGGGTCAAGCTCGCGCAGGTCGGGCTGTTCGCCGACGGTGTCGCGGTCAAGCAGGTAGGTGAGGAAACCTTCCGGCTGTGCCGCGAGGTCGTCGACGAAATCATTCTGGTCGATACCGACGATATCTGCGCAGCGATCAAGGATGTTTTCGAAGATACCCGCTCCATCTTGGAGCCCGCCGGCGCGCTGGCGATCGCCGGCGCCAAGGCGTATGTCGAACGCGAGAAACTAAAGGGCCAGACCCTGCTGGCGGTGGCCTGCGGCGCCAACATGAATTTCGACCGCCTGCGTTTCGTCGCGGAACGCGCCGAGATAGGCGAGCGGCGCGAAGCGATCCTGGCGGTCACCATTCCGGAGGCGCGCGGCTCGTTCAAGCGCTTTTGCGAACTCATAGGCAAGCGCAGCGTGACCGAGTTCAACTATCGGATTGCCGACGCCGATCGCGCCCACATTTTCGTGGGGATCGCGGTCCACGACCGCGGCGACATCGGCCGGCTGATCCGCAATTTCGGCAAGCATGGCTTCAAGGCGCTCGACCTGACCGACGACGAGTTGGCGAAATCGCATCTGCGCCACATGGTGGGCGGCCATTCCGCACTGGCGCGCGAGGAATTGTTGTATCGCTTCGAGTTCCCCGAACGGCCAGGCGCCTTGATGAAGTTTCTGGCCAGCATGCGACCGGACTGGAACATCAGCCTGTTTCACTATCGCAATCATGGCGCGGATGTCGGCCGCGTGCTGGTGGGCATGCAGGTGCCGGCCACGGAAATGGCGGCGCTGCGCAAATTTCTTGACGCCCTGGGCTATCGGTTTTGGGACGAAACCGCAAATCCGGCCTATCGACTCTTTCTGGGATGATCCAAATGCGTCTTCATTACCGCCTGCTCAATGTTTTCACGCTGGATGGTGATCGTTTGTCCGGCAATCCATTGTGCGTGTTCGAGGATGGCAGCAGCCTGACGACGGACCGGATGCAGGCGCTGGCCCTGCAGTTCAACCTCTCCGAGACCGCCTTCATTCTGCCTTCGGCGACTGCAACGGCGGCCGTGCGCATTTTCACCCCGGCGATGGAGCTGCCATTTGCCGGCCATCCGACGCTGGGTACAGCACATGTCGTGCGCGAATTGCACGGCGCGGGCGACGCGGTCAGCCTGGCGATGCAGGCTGGCGACATAGCCGTGCGTGCCAGCGGCAACGCCTGGACGCTTGAAGCCCCAACACCGAAGTCGCGCGAGTTCACGCCTGCCTCCAGGGAGGCCTTGCTGTCCTCACTGGGCCTGGCGGCCGCGGACCTGGCGGCGGCGCCGGTCTGGATCAATGCCGGCATGGAGCAACTGCTGGTGCCGCTGGTTTCGCATGACGCGGTACGTCGCGTCGCGCCGCAGGCCGACCTGGACAGGTTTCCGAATTCGTCGGGCAAGGTGTCGGTTTATTGCTTTTCGCCCCTCGACACCCGCGCCACCATGCTGGTGCGCTTCTTTTTCGCAAAGAATGCCGGCGGCGTGTTTGAAGACCCGGCGACCGGCTCGGCCTGCGCCAACCTCGGCGGCTATGCCTTGGCCAGCGACCGTCCGTTGCCACTCAAATGCGATCTGCGGCAGGGGGAATACACCGGCCGACCGTGCGCGCTCGGGCTTGAAGTCGATGCGCAACGGCGAATTTTCGTCAGCGGCGAGGTGATTGAGCTCGGCCGCGGCTACATCGATCTATAGGTCACCAGACCGCTGCAGGCAACAGGCACTATTCGCGCGTCGATGCATGCTCGGCAAAAACAAACCCGAGGTGGAGCCATCAGATTTTCGGCAGCGGACCAGAGTCGGTGCGTAGCCGGCGCGGGCGGCGGGAAACCCGACCACCACTGACGCTCAATCCGTTTCCGGGTCGGCAAACATGCGTAGTGCCGACACGTCTGCACACGGTTCGTCGTCGAATGCGATATCACCACCGGTCGCCGGTTTCGCTTCGAGCTGCTCAAAATCGAATAGCGTCCGGTCCATGAGATGAGACGGTGCAACGCTCGAAAGGCTGGTGAAAATCGACTCGACACGCCCTGGAAAGCGCTTTTCCCACTCGCGCAACAAAGCCTTGAGTTCACGTCGCTTGAGCGTCTCCTGCGAACCGCACAAGTCGCACGGAATGATGGGAAACTTTCTCTCGTCCGCAAAGCGCGCCAGATCCGATTCCTTCACATAGGCCAGCGGCCGAATCACCACGTGGCGGCCATCGTCGGACTTGAGCTTTGGCGGCATCGATTTCATCTTGCCGTTGTAGAACATGTTCAGAAAAAGGGTCTCGAGAATGTCGTCGCGATGATGCCCCAGTGCGATCTTGGTCGCACCGAGTTCGGACGCCACCCGATACAGGATGCCTCGGCGCAGGCGTGAGCACAAAGCGCAGGTCGTCTTGCCTTCAGGCACCACCCGCTTGACGATCGAATAGGTGTCCTCTTCCTCGATATGAAACGGCACGCCGCGCGCGCGCAGATAGTCCGGCAACACATGCGCGGGGAATCCCGGTTGCTTTTGGTCAAGGTTGACGGCAATCAGTTCGAACGAAATCGGCGCGCGCTCACGCAACTTCAAGAGAATCTCGAGCAGGCCGTAGCTGTCCTTGCCCCCGGACAGGCAAACCATGACCCGGTCACCTTCTTCGATCATCCTGAAATCGCCGATTGCCTGGCCCACCAGGCGGGTCAGACGCTTCTCGAGCCGATTGCTCTCGAATACCCGCTTGCGCTCCTTGATGCTGAATAGGATGGGTCGTTCAATCATCTGTTGCATGGCGTGTCCATTGGCATTCGAGGTAGAAATTCATGGCATTGCGGGCGCGACCCTGTCTTTTCACAGGTAAATCGAACGCCCGCCATCGACGGCGATAATCTGGCCGGTGATGAAATCGGCGTCACAAAACAAAAATCGCACCGCGCGTGCGATCGCATCCGCGCCGCCTTCACGCGCAA
The DNA here is from genome assembly GCA_043786185.1 of Burkholderiales bacterium. Classification (GTDB taxonomy): domain Bacteria; phylum Pseudomonadota; class Gammaproteobacteria; order Burkholderiales; family JAEUOS01; genus JAEUOS01. Next base: position 5,100 of record JAYVWK010000210.1, on the reverse strand, counting down.
GCGGGGTTGTGGCCATGATGCGCGTCTGCTCGGCGCGCTCGATTCGGCCCAGCGCAACTTCGGCGGCATCGGGCCAGTCGATCGGACCCGGCGCCACACCATTGACCCGTATCGCGGGCGCCAGTTCGAGCGCCAATGAACGCGTAAGACCGGCCAGACCCGCCTTGGCGATGGTGTATACCGTGTAGTCCTTGAGCGGCCGCTCGGCGTGAATATCGATGATGTTGACGATCGCGCCACGAGTCTCCTTCAGCGCCGGCGCCGCTGCCTGGGAAAGAAACAACGGCGCCTTGAGATTGCTGGCCATCAGATCGTCCCAGTTTGCCTCGCTGATGGTTCCAAGCGGCGTCGGGAAAAATGCCGACGCGTTGTTCACGAGGCCGTCGAGCCTGCCAAATCTTGTCAGCGCCATTTCAACCAATGCAGGCAGGGCGGCGGTGTCGGCCAGATCCAACGCCATCAAATGCGCGGAGGCGCTTCGCAACGCGTTGAGACTATCGCACAACATGCGAGCTTCCTCGGCATGGCCCCGATGGTGGATCAGCACGTTGCCGCCCGCGGCATGCAGCCAGCGGATGGTGGCGGCGCCGACCCGGCGTGCCGCCCCGGTGATCAGAAAAACCTTGCCGGCCAACGCATGTTCCATGATTTGATGCCCGCTCAATCCAACTGACGATTTTACCCGCCACCCCGCGCAGTGCCATCCAATAACAAGCCAGGATTGCGCCGATGTCCATTCTTTTGCACAAGCAGGTTTTTCAGTATGCGAAAATCTTCCCTCCTCTGAGTCCGGATACAAACTGATGTGGAAACTTTTATCCGGACCCGGAACGGCGCTGTCGCCCTGTCGGCGAGACGGCGCATGCGACGGACAGCGGCGGATGCGCGCAGGGGAGTCGCTGTGACAGAGTTGGCCATCGGGAATGAAGACCAGGATGCCACCGCCCTGATAGTTGAGGCGGTCGCCAGCGCCGATCACTGGCTCTCGTACGCCCGCTATATGGAACTGGCGCTCTATGCGCCAGGCGTTGGCTACTATTCCAGCGATCGTCGCAAATTCGGTGGCGCCGGCGATTTTGTAACCGCCAGCGGCATTTCAAACCTGTTCGGTGCAACTCTGGCGCGGCAGGTGGTCGAGATCTGCGAACTTGCGAAACCACACGTACTCGAGTTCGGTGCCGGCACCGGCGCGCTTGCCGCCGATATTCTCAACGCAAGCGATACCGCCATCGAAACCTATTCGATCCTGGAACTGTCGCCTGCGCTACGCCTGCGGCAGCAGGCCACGCTTGCCGAGCGCGCGCCTCTACACGCCAACCGGGTGCGCTGGCTGGATGCGCTACCTGCCCGTTTTTCCGGCTGCATCATTGCCAATGAAGTGCTCGACGCCATGCCGGTGCATCTGCTGCACTGGGCAAAGGATGGCCTACTTGAACGAGGCGTGACGCTGCGCGGCAACGAGCTGGTGCTGGCAGACAGGCCGGCCCTGGGCGAGCTTGCCCTGGCAGGACAGGCTTTGGCTGCCAAGTTCGGGTTGGCGGCGGGATATGTCAGCGAAGTAAACCTCGCCGCGCGCGCCTGGACCCGGTCTCTAGCTGATTTTCTGGAGACCGGCGCTGCACTGCTGATCGACTACGGCTTTCCGGCGCCCGAGTACTACCACGCGCAGCGCTCGTCCGGCACCCTGATGTGCCACTACCGCCACCAGGCAATCGACAATCCGCTGTTCCAGCCTGGCGCGGCGGACATCACGGCGCATGTTGATTTTTCCGCCATTGCGGCGGCCGGCACCGAGTCAGGCCTCGACCTTTTGGGCTACACCAGCCAGGCGAATTTCCTGATCAACTGCGGCATCACCGACCTGCTTGCAGCGACCCCCGCCTCCGACAGCGCCGTCTATCTGCCATTGACCAATCAGGCCAACCGCCTGCTGTCGCCGGCGGAAATGGGTGAGCTTTTCAAGGTGATCGCGCTGGGGCGCGGCATCGACGACAGCTTGTCGGGATTCTCGCGCGGTGACCGCCGCCGGAGCTTGTAGCGCGTGAAGTGGATTGCCGCCTGCGTTCACGTATCGCTATGCGCCGCGGCCGGCGCATCGGACCCGGACGCGCCGATGCGCGCGGCGCGCGAACGCTGGCAGAAAAGCCCGCACGGCGAGATGCTGGCGCGCATCATTCCACCCTACCTTGAGCCTTCCCGCCTGCCAGAGCCTGCATCGGTGGGCGCACGCCTGACTGCGCGCTATTGCGTGCAGTGCCACAACCTGGCCAGCCCGGCCATGCATCACGCCGAGAAATGGCCGGCGATCGTTGAGCGCATGTTGCCGCGCATGCAGGGCCGTGGCAACCTTGGGCCGCTGATGCAAGGCCTGATGGCCGACATCGAGGAGCCAACACCTGCGGATGTCAGGAACCTTACGGCCTATCTGCAGAAACACGGACAGGCGCGCGTCGATCCGGACGCGCTGCCGGAAGCCGGGCGCTCGCGCGCCTGGACCAGCTATACCCAAGCCTGCGGGCAGTGCCACACCCTGCCCGACCCGCAGCGCCACACTCGCGGCGAATGGCCGGCGGTGGTGGTGCGCATGGAAAAGAACATGCAATGGATGAATCGCGTCATTGGTTCGAAGGCCGACCCGCGCGAACCGCAATACCGCAGCGATGAAATAGTCGGCTACCTGCAAAAACACGCGCGCCGCTGACCGGTCGCGCGCGAGGCAGGTTAACGCTTCGGCACGTCCATGCCGCGCCTGACCGCCGGCCGCGCATCGAGCGTGTCGTACCAGCGTTTCACGTTGGGGAACTCCGCCAGGTCGACCGCGTGCCATTCGTGGCGGGCAATCCAGGGGTAGGTGGCCATGTCGGCAATACTGTACTGGCCAGCTGCGAGATAAGGCTCGGTGGCGAGACGATTGTCGAGCACGCCGTACAGGCGGCGCGTTTCCTTGCTGTAGCGCTCGATGCCATAGGGAATCTTCTCCTTGGCGGCACGCATGAAGTGATGCGCCTGGCCGATCATCGGACCGATACCGCCCATCTGGAACATCAGCCATTGCAAGGCGTCGTACTTGCCGCGCACCGATTTGGGCAGAAACTTTCCGGTCTTGCCGGCCAGATACACAAGGATCGCGCCGGATTCGAACATGTTGATCGGCTTGCCGTCGGGGCCGTCGGAATCGGTGATTGCCGGGATCTTGCTGTTCGGATTAAGCGCCATGAATTCGGGCGTGAACTGATCGTCCTGACCGATATTGATCTCATGGGTGCGGTACGCGAGCTTGCACTCCTCGAGCATGATGGAAACCTTGCGGCCATTCGGTGTGGCCCACGTGTACAGATCGATCATCAATTCCTCCGATTTTCTGGGAAGGCCGTACGCTATCACAGGCACGTGCAATACAATCCCGCAATGCTCAAATGGCTGGTCGTATTCGTCCTCGCGTCGATCGTGTTCTCGGCGATACTGCCGCGCCTCGCCCGCTTCGGTATTGGGCGCTTGCCGGGCGACTTGCGGATTCGCGTGCGGCAAACCGAAATCGCGGTACCGCTCACCTCGACGGCGATTTTCGCGCTTTGCTTCTGGCTTGTTGGCAGACTGATCTGAGACCGGCGAACTTGTCGGTTGTCATCCATGCGCTTGCCTGGCGCGATTGCAACGATGGTCATCACGTCATCGACAAACTTCATGGCCGGGCTGAGAAATCTTTGCGTATCCGTATCTCGCCTGAGGCGCTCGCGTAACTCGGGCCGACCGGCCACACCGCCCGGTGCCCATGTCGAAAACAGGGCGGGTTGAGGTATTCTCGTTCGACAAATTACGGAAATCCATCATGCCTTCCTCGTGCATTCTTCTCTCGATCTCCGACGGCGTGGCCGAAGTAACCTTGAATCGGCCGGACAAACTCAACAGCTTCACCCGCGTCATGCATGCGGAACTGCGCGAGGCGCTGGCTGCGATTCGCCATGACACTTCGGTTCGTGCAATCCTGCTTACGGGCGCCGGACGCGGATTTTGCGCGGGCCAGGATCTGGACGACGTGATCGATCCTTCGACCGGCAAGCCCGGCACGGTCAGCAATACGCTCATGGAGGATTACAACCCGCTCATCCGCACCTTGCATGAAGTTCCGTTGCCGGTAGTGTGCGCGGTCAATGGCGTGGCGGCGGGCGCGGGGGCGAACATCGCACTGGCGTGCGACTTGGTTCTGGCGGCACGCTCGGCGGTGTTTCTCCAGGCCTTTGCGAAAATCGGGCTGGTCCCGGATGCCGGTGGCAGCTATTTTCTGCCGCGATTAGTCGGCATGGCCCGTGCGATGGGCCTGGCAATGCTGGCGGAAAAATTGCCGGCGGAAACCGCGCTCCAATGGGGCCTGATCTGGCAAGTGGTTGACGATGCCCGCCTGATGGAGGAGGCGCGACTCCTGGCACGGCGTCTGGCAACACAGCCCACTGTGGCTCTCGGCCTGATCAAGCGTGAACTTCATGCTTCGAGCAGAAACTCGCTGACCGAGCAGTTGGCGCTGGAGGCCGACTTGCAATCCACGGCTGCGCAGTCGCATGATTACCACGAAGGCGTCGCCGCGTTTCTGGCCAAGCGCCAACCGGTGTTTGAAGGGCGATAAGGATGGACACCAAAGCTATCGAACTCGCTCGGCGCGCAGCAGAATCGATGTATGGAACCGATACCTGCAGCCAATGGTTAGGCATGACACTTGAGGATGTGCGCCCTGGATATGCGCGCATGCGCATGCCGGTTCGACCTGAATTCCTCAATGGCTTGGGCATCTGCCATGGTGGACTCATGTTCACCCTGGCGGATTCAACCTTCGCTTTCGCATGCAACAGTTACAACATTCCCGCTGTCGCATCCGGGTGCGCGATCGAGTTCCTCAAGCCTGTCAATGGGGGCGATGTGCTGGTGGCCGAAGGCCAGGAACAAACCCTGTCAGGAAGACATGGGGTATACGACATCAAGGTCACCAATTCCAGCGGAGAGGTCGTGGCGATGTTCCGCGGAAAATCGGCGCAATTGAAAGGGGAGATCGTCGCTGCGTGAGCACGAAAAAAAGCCGTGCATATCGATAAATACCGCACGCCATGC
>JAYVWK010000209.1:0-6308 GCA_043786185.1 Burkholderiales bacterium | reverse complement strand
ACTGCGCCCGATATCGATGTTGACCCGCTCGATTTCCGCCATCGCGGTTTCCGCGCGCTGCTTGCTCTGCAGCGCTCCCACCATGTCTTGCGAGGCCATTCCGGTGATTACCGCCTCGGCGCTTCGCACGGACTGCTCGATCTTGCCCATGTCCTCGCGAATCGCGCGCGAGAACTCACCGGTGCGATCCGACAGAACCCGTACTTCGTTGGCGACGACTGCGAAACCGCGGCCGGCCTCGCCGGCGCGCGCCGCCTCGATGGCGGCGTTTAAGGCCAATAGATTGGTCTGCCGCGAGATGCCGTCGATCTCGGTGACCATCTTGACCGTTTGCGTCACTTGCGTCTTGACCGTATCCATCAGTTCCACCAGACCCATGGCGTTCTTGCTGGCCTCGATGGTTCTATCGACGAAGGACTCCAGCATCGCCGTGGTTTCGAGCACAAACCCGGCCATGCTGCGATCCCCCTGTGATGCACCCTCGCTCACCGCACCGCGGGCAATGGCAATCGCCAGTGCCGCCTGCTGGGCGGTCAGCGCATGCATTGTGGAAAATCCCGGCACCAGCGCCGCGATCGCATGATCGATGATTGTGCGCAGGCGCAGAAGCTCGCCGCGCGCCGCCTCGAACTGCTGGCGAAACTCCGTCGCCAGCGGCGCCAGGCCGGCGGCCGACTCGGCGGCGGCCGCCGCGCGCCCTTCCGCCCTTGCCGTTTCCCGCGCCTGCCCAAGCATGGCGGCGGCGCTCAAGTTGGTCCAAATGGTCAAGCCGACCGACACTGTCGCGGCCATGACGGCACCAGCAGGCCCGCCGACCCAGGCGGCGCCAGCGGCTGCCGCTGCCGCGGTAACACCAATCATCCATCGCGATTCGCCCATCTAAGCCTTGCCTTTCCTGAAAAATCGGTGTGTCCGGTGTATCCTCGCGCACTTGTGCTTCGCGCAAGGACGGCAAGGGCGTCGACAGACTCGCAGATGCGCGCCGCCCCAATACGATGGTCCGGCCCGGACCAAGCCACAGCAACGATTATTCGGCAGAAGAGGCCGCCCGCATCGAATGAACATGAACGTGTTTTCATCGCTAATCGCCCTCAAATTGCGCTTTTCCCCGCTATCGCCGCAGCTCATGCCACCCAGGATGCGAACGGCAATGCCACGGCGCCTGCCGGCATGAAAAGCAACCGCCTAGGCATTACCGACCGCTTCAAGACCCTGACGCCGGGCCCGCACCAGGCGGCTGCCGGGCGCGCGCCCATGCGCATTCTGTGTGTCGAGGATTCCGATAGCGATTTCGAGTTGTTGCAGTTCGCGCTGCGCGCCGCCGGCTTAGCGCATACCGCGGTGCGCGTCGAGGACGAAGCGGGCATGCGCCAGGCACTGGCCGGTGGCACCTGGGACGCGGTGATATCGGATCACAATCTGCCGAGCTTCTCCTCGGCGGCGGCATTGCGCGTCTTGCGCGAACAAGAGCCCGATACGCCGTTCCTGATCGTCTCGGGCGCCATCGGCGAGGACGCCGCGGTGGCCGCGATGCAGTCCGGGGCCGACGATTACCTGATGAAGCACAGCCTGAAACGGCTGGCGCCGGCCATCGAGCATGCGCTGGCCGCCGCCACCGAGCGCCGCCAGCGTCGTGCCGCCACCTCCGAGCTGCGCGCGTCTCTGGATTACCTGCGCACGGTGCTCACAGCCTCGCCGATCGCCATCATCACCCTCGACGTCGATCTGAATATCACCCTATACAATGCCGCTGCCGAGCAGGTACTCGGTGTCGAGCGCGACCGGCTGCCCGGCTACCCGCAGCCGATCGCCGACGCCGACAACCGCCGCATCATCGAACGCCTGAAACAGGCGATCCGCAGCGGCCCGGTACGCAATCAGGAGGAAACCTGGATCCGCGCGGACGGCCAGGCGCGTGACTTCACCTTCGCAGCCGCCAGCCTGGGCCAGGATGACGCCGCAGGTGTGGTGGTGTTTGTCACCGACAACACCGAGCAAAAACGTGCTGAACTGACCCAGCGCGAAACCGAAACGCGCTTTGCCGCGATTTCGGCCAATCTTCCCGGCGTGGTGTTCCAGATGCTGGCGCGGCCGGAACAGCGCCTGTTGCTGATGCCTTTTGTGAGCGCCGGCGCAACCAGCCTTTTCAATGTGGCACCGGCCGACTTCCTGGCCGACCCCTCGCGCTTTGTCAAATTGCTCGATGCGGCCGACCGCGACGCGGTGTTCGAAGCCCTCGATCAGGCGATCCGCATGGGTTCGGTGCTCGAAGGCCAGTGGCAGATCGCGCGCGCCGATGGCAGCCGGCGCTGGATTCAGCTGTCCGCCACCGCGCGCGAGGCCAATGGCGGCAACTGGCTGTTTGACGGCATCATCACCGACATCACCGCGCAAAAGGAAACCGAACAGGAATTGACCCGTTCGCGCGAGGAACTGCGCGAACTGACCGCGCACATCGAGGCCCTCAAGGAAGAAGAACGACGGGCGGTGGCGCGCGAAATCCACGACGACATCGGCAGCACCTTAGCCGGCATGAAGGCCGATCTCGCCTGGCTGGCGCGCCACTATGCGCCGGGCCAGGCGGTGCTCGACAAACTGGCCGGCATGACCCGGCTGGTGGATGGTGCGGTACAAAGCGCCAACCGCATCGTGCAAGCGCTGCGACCGGGAATTCTCGACTACGGCATCGCGCCGGCACTCGAGTGGCAGGCCAAGGATTTCGCCACGCACAACGGCATTCAGGTCAGCTTCGAGACCAACGAGGATGAGTTGGCGCTCGATATCGAGCAATCGACAGCGCTATTTCGTGTATTCCAGGAGTCCCTGACCAATGTCTCGAAATACGCGCGCGCCACCCGCATCGAAACCGAACTGTTCGCCACCGTCACCAGTGTGACCCTGGAAGTGCGCGACAACGGCGCCGGACTCAAGCCTGGCGACCTGATAAAACCCTCTTCCTTCGGCATCCGCGGCATGATGGAACGGGTCCGCGCCTTAGGCGGCTGGCTGGACATCAGCGGCCCGGCGGGCCAGGGCACCACCGTCATGTTGTCGATTCCGCGCCGCCGCCCGGGCAGTACCGCTCAACCACAACAGGAATCCACCTCATGATTCGCGTCCTGATTGCCGACGACCATGCGATTGTGCGCAAGGGGCTGGTGCAGATCGCCTCGGAAAGCCGCGAGATCGAGATGCGCGGCGAGGCCTCCGAATACAGCTCCCTGATGCGCCTGATGAAGGAAAACCCCTGCGATGTGCTGCTACTGGACATCTCGATGCCCGGCAAGAACGGCATCGATGTGCTGAAGATCGTGCGTGAGCAATATCCCAAGACCCAGGTACTGATTCTTTCGATGTATCCGGAAGACCAGTATGCGATTCGCGCGCTCAAGGCCGGGGCCGCCGGCTACCTGACCAAGGATACGGCGCCGGAGAGGCTGGTCGAAGCGATCCTGTCGGTGTCACGCGGCAAGAAGTACATCACCCCGCAGGTGGCCGAGATGCTGGCCACCCATCTGGTGACCGATACCGAAGGTGCTCCGCACGAGGCCTTGTCGGATCGCGAATTCCAGACCATGCGCCTGATCGCCTCCGGCAAACAGTTGTCGCAGATCGCCGACGAATTGTCTCTGAGCCCGAAAACGGTGAGCGTCTATCGCGCCCGTGTGCTGGAAAAAATGCACTTGAAGAACAATGCCGAGATGACCCACTATGCGATCAAGCACGGCTTGGTCGAATAGCCGCGGCGCCAACCGAAAACAGCCGCGGCAGCGCACAAATCGTGTGCGCAGGCGCCCTCAGCTCCAAGCGGCGATTCGGACTTTGGGAAACGTCGACGGCTAGTCGGTTGCGCTAGCTGCCGCGGCCACGGTCAGCGAAGTTCCCGCCGGCGTCACGGTGGCATGAACGGTGTTGCCGTTGCCACAGTAGTCAAGTGCCGCGAAGCTCAACAGGCGTGACATGGCGATGCCGCGCCCATGGCTGTCAAAGGCCCGTTCCGGGCTCATTTCGAGGTAAGCGCGCCAGTCGAATCCGCCACCCTGATCGGTGATGGTGAAGACGATGGCGTCGCCGCGCCGCGCCAGGCGCACGCCGGCATGGCGCCGGGCATTCTCCGGCAAGGCTAAGCGCCGCTCGACCTCTTCGCGCCAGCCGCCTTTTTCGTTGAGCTGCGATTTTTCGCGGTAGCTGATGCCCAGGTTGCCGTGCTCGACCGCATTGATCATCAGCTCGGACAAGCCCAGCACGGTGACGTCGGGTTGCGGACAGGCGCGCGCCAGGAATGAAGCCAGGCGGCGCGCCTCACCGAGCGTGCGGAAGCGGAATTCGCCCTCGACGAGCGCGCGCGGATCGATGCGGTCATCCGCCAGGCTCAGGCGGTCGCGCCGCATTTCGAGCGCCGCCTCGACGATCGCCAGCAGCACATCGCGCTCGAACGGTTTGGTCAGATAGTAGTAGGCACCCTGGCGCAGGCCTTCTGCGACCTGCTCCTTGCCGGCTGCCGCGGTCTGCATGATGATCGGCAACGCGGCGAAGCGGCTGTCGGCGCGCATGCGCGCGAGCAACTGCATGCCGCTCATCACCGGCATCATGCGGTCGAGCAGCAGCGCATCGAAGCCATCGGGATCGGCGTCGAGCATGTCCCAGGCGACCTGGCCGTTTTCCGCCTGTTCGGTGCGATAGGTGGGCGCGTCCAGATGTTCGGCCAGGATTTCCAGATTGAGGGGTTCGTCGTCGACCAGCAGAATGCGGGCGGCGTTCGCGCCCAGCACCGGTGATGTGGCGGAAATGGTGGTCACGGGTTTTCTCCTCGGAATTCGAAAGATGACTTTCAGGAAACGTCGCTCAAGACGGCCGCGGGCGCGGGCGCTGGCGCCGCCAGCGGCAGGCAGACGACCAAGGTCGCACCGCGCGAGGGCGGCGCATTGTTGCAGGCACGAATGCTGCCACCATGCGCGACGACGATCTCGCGACTGATGGCCAGACCGAGGCCGGTACCGCCGGCGCCGGTCTTGGTCTTGGAGGATTGCACGAACTTGTCGAACACGGCTTCGAGTTCATCCTCTGGAATGCCGATGCCGTCATCGCTTACGCGCAGCTCAATCTGGCGCTGTCCCGCAGCACCGTCGGCAGGGACGATCAAGCCGCAGGACACCAGGACGCGTCCGCCGGCAGGCGTAAACTTGAGCGCGTTCGACAGCAGGTTGCGCAGCACCTGCAGCATGCGGGCCGTGTCGATGCTGAGCAAGAGTTGCGCGTCCAGGTTGGCAGCAAGTTCGATGCCGCGCGAGCGCGCCAGCGCCTCGAATTCGGCCATGGCTTCATCGATCAGGCCACCGAGGTCGGTCCTCTGGCGCTGCATCACCATCTTGCCGGCTTCCAGCTTGGAGAGGTCGAGCAGGTCATTTAACAGCAACAACAAGCGTGAGCCGCTTTTCTGGATATTGCGAAAGTAATGCAACAGCTTGGCCGGTTCGACCCGGTCGAACTTCTCGACGCCAAAATTGGCGAAGCTCAAGATGCCGTGCATCGGCGTACGCAATTCGTGCGACATGTTGGCCAGGAATTCGCTCTTGGCCAGGCTTGCCGCCACCGCGGCCTGGCGCGACTGTTCGGCCGCTTCGCGCGCCTGTTCCGCCTTCTGGCGCTGAGCCTGGGCTTCGCGCGTGGCCTGCTCCAGGCCGATGGTACGCGCGCCGACCAATTGCGCCAGATTGTCACGGTGGCGCCTGAGTTCGGCTTCGGCCAGCTTCGCCGCATGAACGTCCGACGCGGTGCCCGAGGTGGCGATGACTTGACCGGCCGCATCGCGCGACGCGATGCCGCGGAAGCGCAGCCAGCGATATTCGCCATTGCGGGCGCGAAAGCGCGTCTCCCAATCAGCGGCTGCGTTTCCCAGAAGCATGCGGCCGGCACCCGCCAGATGCGCCGCCAGATCGTCCGGGTGCACCAGCGTCAGCCATTGCTCACGGCGGCGCGGCACGCCCCCCGGCGCATAGCCCAATATCTCGTCGAAACGCGACGAGAAATAAAATATGTCGGCGGCGACATCGCGCTCCCAGATGCCGTCGTTCGAGCCGTCCAGCGCGCGCTGGTGGCGTGCCTGCAGCGCCTGCATGGCAGCTTCCGCCAGCTTTGTCTCCTGGATATCGGTCACGGTACCGGCGGTCAGCATCGCCTGGCCACGAATATCCAGCACTGCACGGCCACGCCCGCGAATCCAGCGATACGCACCGTCCGCGCCGCGCATGCGCGCCTCCCAGGTGACCGACTGCCGACTGCGGAACATCGTCATCATCGCGCGGCGC
>JAYVWK010000208.1:0-2858 GCA_043786185.1 Burkholderiales bacterium | reverse complement strand
GGCACATACGCTCGTGCGTTTTAGCACGGCCGACCGCAATCCGTGCGTGAAGTCTACCCCGGCTGTATCGCATGCGCCGAAGGAAACACTGAACCAGTGCGCAGGTCGAGAGAGTCGTTCTTGCAGGATGTTGAAGCGATACGACTGTTGGTTCGAAAATCCGTATTCCAGGGACTTGTTCAGCGTTTTCTCAAGCATAGTATCGGGGCCGCCGCCGCCGCAACGGCTAGAATCGCGATTTTTTAGGATTGCGCTGGCTGCCATGAATGCCTCTGCTACCGCCGCGTCGCCGCTCGCCGTCGCCGCGCGCATGACGGGCATTGACTCGTTCTACGCGATGGAGATCATGCGCGAGGCCGACGTCCTGCAACGCAGTGGTCGCTCGATCATCCATCTGTGCGTGGGTGAACCGGATTTCACCGCCCCCGATGCGGTGCAGGCAGCGGCGGCGGCGGCCATGCAGCGCGGCGATACCCATTACACCGTCGCCCTGGGCATCGAACCGCTGCGCGCGGCGATCGCCGGGTTCTACGCCACGCGCCACGTGTTTGATCTGCCCGCGGACCGGGTGGCGGTCACAGCTGGCGCCTCGGGTGCGATGTTGATCCTGTTCGGCACCCTGGTGAACCCGGGCGATGAATGGTTGATGGCGGATCCGACCTACCCGTGCAACCGTCGCTTCGTTTCGCTGTTCGGCGGCAGCACCCGCCTGATTCCCTGCGGCGCCGCCGATAACTATCAGTTGACACCCGACGTGGTCGAGCGCCATTGGGGCCCGCGTACCCGCGGCGTCATGCTGGCCTCGCCGTCGAACCCGACCGGCACCACCGTACCAGCCGCCGCTCTGCGCGACATCCATCGCATCGTGCGCGCACGCGGTGGTGCGCTGGTGGTTGACGAGATCTATCACGGACTCACCTACGAGCGTGACGGCACGGGCCGCTTTGTCGAGGAGCGCACCGCGCTGGAGCTGGGCGACGATGTCTTCGTCATAAACAGTTTCTCTAAATTCTTCAACATGACCGGCTGGCGCCTGGGCTGGCTGGTCGCCCCGACAAGCCACATGAAACAGGTGGAGAAGCTGGCGCAGAACCTGTTTATCTGCCCACCAACCATCGCCCAGCATGCGGCGCTTGCCTGTTTCGCGCCCGACAGCCTGGCCATTTATGAAGCCAGGCGCGCCGAATTTGCCGCGCGGCGTGATTATCTGATCCCCGCACTGCGGGAATTGGGTTTCGTGATCCCCGCCATGCCTGAGGGCGCGTTCTACGTGTATGCCGATGTCGCGAAGTTCTCGACCGACAGTTTCGCCTTCTGCACGCAGGTGCTGCACCGCGCCGGCGTGGCGATCACGCCGGGGCGTGACTTCGGCGACAACGATGCGCATAAGTATGTGCGACTGACCTATACCATCGGCATTCCGGCATTGCGCGAAGTGGTCGCCCGCCTCAAGGCTTTTCTCAACCCCTGACTTGCGGGATCCCGGCATGGCGCGCATCGCTGTAGGTGGCTTTCAGCACGAAACCAACACCTTCGCCCCCAGCCCGGCGGACTACGCGGCATTCGAGTCGGGCGGCGGCTGGCCGGGCATCTGTTGCGGCCCGGATATCGCGCGCGCGGTGGCCGGTGCAAACATCCCCGCCGCCGGTGCGCTGGACGCGCTGCACGCGGCCGGCCACCAGACACTTGGCCTGGTGTGGGCTGCGGCTTCGCCATCGGACCGGGTGACGGTCGACGCCTTCGAGCGTATTGCCGGCGACATGATCAATCGCTTGAAAGCGGCCTTGCCGGTCGACGGTGTTTATCTCGACCTGCATGGCGCGATGGTGTCCGAGGAATTCGACGACGGCGAGGGCGAACTCTTGCGACGGGTGCGCGCCGTAGTCGGCCTGCGCGTACCGATCGCGGTCAGTCTCGACCTGCATGCCAATGTAACGCGCCAGATGCTGGCAATGGCCGATGCAATGGCCATTTACCGCACCTATCCGCATGTGGACATGGCGGAAACCGGTGCCCGCGCGGCCACCCTGTTGAACCATATGCTGGCCAGCGGGCGAAGGCCGGCAAAGGCGTTCCAAACCTTCGACTACCTGACCGGCATTCCGTCGCAATGCAGCTTCATCGAGCCCTGCAAAAACCTGTACTCACTGATCGAAACGCTGGATCGCAGGCATGGTGTGACTCTGTCATTCGCACCTGGCTTCCCGATGGCTGATTTCGCCGAATGCGGCATGTCGATCTGCGGCTACGGCCCCGACCAGGCTGCGCTCGACGCCGCCATGCTCGAATTGGGTAGCGCCATCGTGGCTGCCGAGAAGGACTTCGCACTGGAGTTATTCGCACCGGATGCGGCGATTCGCCGCGCCATGCAGACCGGCACGGTCGGCCTGCCGACCGTGCTGGCCGACACCCAGGACAACCCGGGCGCCGGCGGCAATGGCGACAGCACCGGGCTGCTCGCGGCAATGCTGGCGATTGGTCCGCCAGACGCGGTGCTGGGCATGTTGATCGATCCGCCAGCGGCGAGGTTCGCCCATCAGCTTGGCCTGGGGAATACGGCCCCATTCTCGCTCGGCGCGATTTCCGGCATTGCCGGCATTTCCCCGGTACGGTCACGCTTCAAGGTCGAAGCCCTGGGCGATGGCAATTTCATCGGTACCGGGCCGTTTTACCGCAATTTCAGACTGCATATGGGGCCGATGGCGACCTTGCGCAGCGTCGAGGCGCCAGGCGTGCGCGTCGTAGTCGCCACCACCAAGTGCCAGACCGCCGATCAGGAAATGTTTCGCCATGTCGGCATCGAACCGAGAATGCAGCGCATGGTGGCGGTCAAGAGCTCGGTGCATTTCCGCGCCGAC
>JAYVWK010000207.1:0-8425 GCA_043786185.1 Burkholderiales bacterium | reverse complement strand
GTACTCCTGCAGCACCTGGGTCGAAAGCACGACCGAGCCGGCTGCACGCAGGCTCGTGATCAGATCGATGGCACGTCGCTGCTTGACGGCATCGTCCGCGGCGTCGGCGTAGACCAGGACGTTGGTGTCGAGCAGACTACGCACGGCGATTGGCTTCTTCGCGGTCGAATTTCCATCCATCCAGCCGCCCCGGTGTATTGAGCGCCGATTGTTCGAAGGCCAACAACTCCGAATCCAGATGCTGGCTACCGGCCAGTTGCTCCAGGTAGTCACGCACCGCCTGGTTCAGGCTCTTGCCCATCGCTGAAGCGGCCTTCCTGGCTTGCTCGGCGACGCGTTCGTCGACGGATAATGTAATGTTCATATGCCACCTCACAAGATAAGTGCGCACATATTATGTGTCAATTGTGCTTTGCGTGCTCATGAACTTCGGGCTGGCCACGATGAAGCTTCCATAGAGCGTAGCGCCGTGGTCGGAGTACTTGAAGGCGACGATATCCTCTTCCTTGGCGCCACGCTGCAGCAGGCTGAACCAGTTGGAGAACAGAAAGCCGGTAACCGCATCGACCTCATTGCGAACAAGCATCGTCTCGCGCAGCGCCGGCTCCATCGTGGACCATTTGGTCTTGCTCATATCGATGCCGTTGGCACGGGCGAAGATCGGAAACGCCTTTCGACCCGCGTCGGAGATCGGCGCGCCAATGGTTTTCCCTTCGAAGTCTTTTGGCTTGGTGATGCCTGACCTTCTGAGCGTGACAATCGCCGCCGGCGAGGCGTCGTAGAGCGAAAAAATGCCTTGCAGCTGCGCTTGCGGCGACGAAGGATTCTGGCCGAGGAATTCGGTGAACGCGCTTACATCGGCAAGCGCCATGTCATGCGAACCGGCGGCTACCCGTGTCAACACGCCAGCCGACCCGTTGCCGACGTCGACAGTGACATCAAGGCCCTCGTCCTTGAAATAGCTTTTGGCCAAGGGCAGAATAAAGAATGCGGACGGGCCCTGGAACAGCCAGTCGAGGGTGAAGCGGATCCGGGTCGGGGCCTGCTGCGCCCAACTCGGGGTGATCATGACAGCGAGCAGCAGGGTTGCTATCAGTGTTTTCGCTGCGTCTTTCATCAACATGGCCAGCCTTCTTTCCATAGTGGACTTGGGATGCGCCCCAAGTGGCGTTGGGGAAACGTGTTGCTAGGGGAAAGCTGGAGCAAGTGGTATGCCATATGCAACAGAGCCGGCTTCGAGGGCGTCTGCCGCAAGGGCTGGACACTGTTGGCAGATTGACGCGCGGCGAGAGTGCGAGATGGTTGTGCCTTGCACCTCTGCTGTGCACCGCGCGCCTGAATCTTCCTCCAAGGGCGGGTTCATTTGCCTGATCGGCGCCTCAGGTTGCGGCGAGTCGACCCTGCTGCGCATCATCGCCGGGTTCGAGACCGCCAGCGGCGGCAGCGTCGAGATGTACGGCAACGCGATTACCGGGCCCAGCCCGGAACGCGGCATGGTGTTTCAGGATTTCGCGCTGTTCCCCTGGCTCACCGTGAAGCAGAACATCGCCTTCGGCCCGAAGCAGCGCGGCCTGCCGGCGGCCAGGCTCGACGAACTGGCCGCGCACTACACCGAGATGGCCGGCCTGACGAAATTCGCCGGCTATTTCCCGAGCCAGTTGTCGGGCGGCATGAAGCAGCGCGTGATGCATTGACGCGCGAAAAACTGCAGCAGGAGCTGCTTGAGATCTGCGGGCGCACCAAGGTGACCGTTCTCTTTGTGACGCACTCGGTCGAGGAAGCGGTGGTGCTGTCCGACCGCGTTGTGGTCATGACCGCCGGGCCGGGCCGGGCCGCATCGAGCACGACGCGCGGATTGCACTGGCGCGCCCGCGCGAAGTGTCGGCGATCGACTTCAACGAGGTGCGGCGCGACATCACGCGGCGGCTCACCAGCCATGTGGGGAATTACGCGCCCGCCGCGCAGCCGGCCGGCTGATCTGGCGCAAAGCTCTGGTGAGGGCGCCTCTCGGGCCGGCACCCGGATGCCAGCCCGTCAGTTGTTCTTGCCCGACTTTTTGGCCTCAGCGGATTTTTTGCTCGTGTCTGACTTGTCCGGCTTGTCCACTTTGGCACCGCGCTTGCGGCTGACGTCGCGCGATCACTGCGATCGCGCCCCGGCGGCGGGAGGCGCCATCAAGGCGTCGTCAAGGTTCCCGGCCCGGGCTCGGGCAGGGGGCGGTGGCTGTCACGCCATTCGACTTTGCACTGTGCGCCGGGCCGGCACGTTCAACCGTCTTGGCGAAACGGGCTAGCGGACCGCCGGAGAACCGCGAAGTTGGCGCTCGATTCGCGCCATGCGGGCCAGCTCTTGCGCCTGCGCCTGTTTGGCAGCCGCCGGTCCTGCTGGCGACGCCTGTGTCCTCGCAGGCGCGGCGGGCAGCAACTGGAACCGGTGCAAGTCGTCATCGGCGATGCAATCGCCCTCGCTGGAGATGTCGGCCCGGATGGTAGCCACCACGCGCTGGACAGCCTGATCGCTCCCCATTTTGTCAGCGCGGGCCATACCACTGGCGGCAACGACGACGCAAAAGGCTACAAGGAAACGCTTTTTCATGGTGTTGGGCTCCGGCAAGGAAAGAACGGCCTTAAGGTTTTTCATATCCTGCTGCCTCTTACGGCAAACTCGGGAAAATCTTTAGGGGTTGCGCCGGCCTATCGACGGGGTCTTCGAGCCGACCGTCGCCCCGGATGAGGCGCCGAGCGTCAGCTTTCATGCCGCCCTCGAACTTGACGCGGCGGCGTTTGCCGAAGTACAGGCGCGCGTGCGAACCCGTGTCCAGCACACTTCGCTAAGCGCGACCGGATCGACCGCGATGACGCCGGAATCGTCGTCCCCGAGGCGGTATGGAAGGAAGTCGCTGTCGATGAGAGGGACGATGCCGCGGCCCGCGAACCGGGCACCCAGACGTGGCCGATCCGCGAGACCGTGGTGAATTCGACGCGTGTGGAAGCGTGGAATCTTGGCGTGGGCGAGACTGCGGTTCTGAGCTACGCGCTGGCACATCCGCCCCTGCGCACGATCCTCGATGACGCTGATGCGCGATGAGAGTGCCAATGCGCGGCGCGGCCGCGAGCAGCGCTTCGGTATACGTAGCCACGCTGGGCACGACTTCGCCCTTGTCGAGGCAGATGCGGCGCGCCGTTGGCGGTGCTTTTCAGCGTGCCTGGCTCAAAAATCCCCCCACCGGGCATGAATTGTCGCCAGCGCCGCCAGCGCCGCGGTTTCCGTGCGCATGACCCGCGGCCCCAGCAATATCGGCTGAAAACCGGCCGCTTGCGCCAGCGATTCTTCCGCATCCGACAAGCCGGCTTCCGGGCCGATCAACAGTGTCACCGGCGTGCCTGCCTCGGGTTTGAGCAGACTGGAAAAACGCGTGGCGTGCACCGGCGAGAGCATCAGCTTCAAGCCTTCCTGACCCCGCATGGCAGCCAGCCAATGGTCGATCGGGCTTACTGCCGCGATTTCTGGAATGCGGTTGCGCCCGCATTGTTCGCAGGCGGATTGCGCGATGGCGCGCCAGTGCAAAAGGCGCTTGGCGGCGCGCTCGGGGTTGAGGCGCAACACCGAGCGTGACGCCGCCAGCGGCACAATCGCCGCGGCGCCCAGTTCAACCGATTTTTCCACCACCCAGTCCATCTTGTCGCCACCGGCTAAGCATTGCGCGACGGTGACCGGGTAGGGGGCCTCGGCCTCGCGCTGATGGAATTCGAGAATGTCGAGCGTGACCTGCTTTTTTGTCACCGTCATCAGGCGGGCGCGAAATTCGCCGCCCAGGCCGTTCAACAGGGTGACTTCGTCGCCAGCGGTCAGGCGCAACACGTCGCGCGCATGGTGGGCGGGTTTGTCGGGCAGGGTCAGAGTTTGGCCGACGGCGATCCCGCCTAAGCAGAACAGGCGCGGAATCATGCTTCTTCCCCGCGCTGCACGCCTTGCAGCCGGCTGCGCGTGGGATTGAAAAAAGTGAGCATCACATCAAACAGGGCGTGTGCCTTGGCCGAATTGTCGGCACCGAAATTGCACACGTAGATATCGAGCGTGACGCCCTGCTTTTCCGGCCAGGTGTGCACTGCCATGTGCGATTCGGCCAGCAGAACCACGGCGGTGATGCCGGCGCTGCCCGGAAAGGTATGAAACAACTCGTTCACCGGCGTAAGCCCTGCGCTCTGCACCGCCTCCAGGCAATATTCGCGCAGGCTTGCCATGTCGGTCAGGCGTTGTTGTGGGCAACGGCAATCGAACAGGTCGCCGGTCAGGTGCAGGCCCTGCATGGAAGTGGATGCGATTTGACGACAGGGGTTGGTGGGGGCGCGGTTTGCGCCAAGTCAAGCCGGCTGCAAACGAGCCAGGCGCAAGGCGACGACCACGTATAATTATAAGTTCTCCGCCTGCCATGACTCCGCCGGCCGCAAGCATCGCGCGGGGAGGGGCGCGGAGTCCCGGCTGCACCGGCTCCACCTTCCCTTTCAAGCCTGATTGATGACTGCCTACGCCGCACCTGCCACACTGGCAAACGCCATCCGCGCCCTTGCCATGGACGCCGTCCAGCAGGCCAATTCCGGGCATCCGGGCATGCCGATGGGCATGGCCGATATCGCGGTAGCCCTATGGAATCGCCATTTGCGCCACAACCCGGCCAATCCGCACTGGGCCGACCGTGACCGCTTTGTGGTGTCCAACGGCCATGGGTCGATGCTCTTGTATGCCTTGCTGCACCTGACCGGCTACGACCTGCCGATTGACGAGCTGAAGAGGTTCCGCCAGCTGCACTCCAGGACCCCCGGCCATCCGGAATACGGCATGACGCCCGGCGTCGAGACCACCACCGGCCCGCTCGGGCAGGGCCTGGCCAACGCGGTCGGCATGGCATTGGCCGAGGAATTGATGGCCACCGCCTTCAACCGACCCGGGCATGCCATCGTCGATCATCACACTTACGTGTTCCTCGGTGACGGCTGCCTGATGGAAGGCATTTCGCATGAGGCCTCGTCGCTGGCCGGCACCCTGGGATTGTCGAAGTTGATCGCGTTATATGACGACAACGGCATTTCGATCGACGGCAAGACCGCCGGCTGGTTTACCGACGACACGCCAAAGCGCTTCGAGGCCTATGGCTGGCATGTAATTCCGAATGTCGATGGGCATGACGTGGAAGCGGTCGATGCGGCGATCAAGGCTGCCAGGGCGGAAACCCGGCGCCCGAGCATGATTTGCTGCAAGACCGTCATCGGCCGCGGTGCGCCCACCCGGGCGGGCACCGCCAAGGCGCATGGCGAGGCACTGGGCAAGGAAGAGATCGCCGGCACGCGTGCTGCGCTTGGCTGGGACCATGAACCCTTCGTGATTCCGCCCGAGGTGTATGCCGGCTGGAGCGCGCGCGAATGCGGCGGCCTGCTGGAAACAGCCTGGAACGAGAAGTTCGCCGCCTATACCAAGACCCATCCCGATCTGGCCGCCGAGTTCCTGCGCCGCATGGCAGGCGACCTGCCCGCCAACTGGAATGCAACCGTGGCCGCGTTGATCGATGGCGCCAACACCAAGGCCGAGACCGTGGCCACGCGCAAGGCTTCGCAGAGTGCGATCGCCGGCATCGCGCCGATGCTGCCGGAACTGATCGGCGGCTCGGCCGACCTGATGGGCAGCGTGTTCACCAACTGGACCGGTAGCCAGGTGGTCGCGCGCGGTGCGGACGGCGGGCTTGCCGGCAACATCGTCAATTTCGGTGTGCGCGAATTCGCCATGGCGGCGATCACCAACGGCATGAGCCTGCACGGCGGTTTCATTCCCGAGACCGGCACCTTCCTGACCTTCTCCGACTACTCGCGCAATGCCCTGCGCATGGCGGCGCTGATGAAGTTGCGCAACGTGTTTGTGTTCACCCATGATTCCATCGGCGTTGGCGAAGACGGCCCGACCCATCAGCCGGTCGAGCATGTATCGAGCCTGCGCCTGATTCCCGGCATGCAGTTGTGGCGGCCCTGCGACACGGTTGAAACGGCGGTCGCCTGGGCGCGCGCGGTGGAACGTCGCGACGGTCCGAGTTGCCTGATTTTCTCGCGCCAGAATTCGCTGTTTCAGGTGCGTTCAGCGACTGCCATCGAAGCGATATCGCGCGGCGGCTATGTGCTGGTTGATGCTAACGGGCCGCTGCGCGCGATCATCATCGCCACCGGCTCGGAAGTTGAGTTGGCCACTGCTGCACGCGTCCAACTGGCCGCCGCCGGCATTGCGGTGCGGGTGGTGTCGATGCCGTGCACCCAGGTGTTCGACGCGCAGGATGCGGCCTACCGTGAAGCAGTGCTGCCGCGCGGCGTGCCGCGGGTGGCGGTGGAAGCCGGCGTCAGTGATTTGTGGCACAAGTATGTCGGCTTGGAAGGCCGGGTGATCGGCATCGACCGCTTCGGCGAATCGGCGCCATTCAAGGATTTGTTCAAGTTTTTCGGTTTCACCGCCGACCAAGTGGCGCAGGCCGTCAAGGAAGTGATTTGAACCAGGTTCCACCGCGGCCCGGGGCGCTTGGGCGGCGGTGGCGGGCAACAACGGCGGCGCTTTGGCGCGACGAAATTATCCAATGGAGAAATGTATGACTATCAGAGTGGCGATCAACGGTTATGGCCGGATCGGACGCAACATCCTGCGCGCCCATTACGAAGGCGGCAAGAAGCACGACATCGAGATCGTCGCCATCAATGACCTGGGCGACGTCAAGACCAACGTGCACCTGACCAAGTACGACACCGCGCACGGCAAGTTTCCCGGCACCGTCGGCATCGAGGGTGAATACATGATCGTCAACGGAGACAAGGTCAAGGTGCTGGCCAACCGCGACCCCTCGAAGCTGCCGTGGGCCGAACTGGGCGTGGACGTGGTGCTCGAATGCACCGGCTTTTTCACCAGCAAGGAAAAGGCCGCGGCGCATATCGCCGGCGGCGCGAAAAAGGTCATCATCTCCGCCCCCGGCGGCAAGGATGTCGATGCCACCGTGGTCTACGGCGTCAACCATGGCGTGCTGAAGGCTTCGCATACCGTGATTTCCAACGCCTCCTGCACCACCAATTGCTTGGCCCCGCTGGTCAAGCCCCTGCACGACAAGATCGGCCTGGTAAGTGGTCTCATGACCACCATCCATGCCTACACCAACGATCAGGTGCTGACCGACGTGTATCACGAGGATTTGCGGCGCGCCCGCTCGGCCTCGCAGAACATGATCCCCACCAAGACCGGCGCCGCCGCCGCGGTCGGCCTGGTGCTGCCGGAATTGAACGGCAGGCTCGACGGCTATGCGATGCGCGTGCCGACCATCAATGTCTCGATGGTCGACCTGACTTTCATCGCGCGGCGCCCGACCACCGTCGATGAAGTCAACACCATCATGCGCGAAGCCGCCAACGGTGCGTTGCAGGGCATCTTAGACTACACCAGCGAACCGCTGGTGTCCTCCGACTTCAACCACAATCCGGCGTCCTCGACCTTCGATTCCTCGTTGACCAAGGTATCCGAAGGCACGCTGGTCAAGGTAGGGGCTTGGTACGACAACGAATGGGGTTTCAGTAACCGCATGCTCGATACGACGGTTGCCTTGATGTCCGCGAAGTAATCCAGCAACAGGGCGCGCAAGCGCCCTTTTTTTATTCGACCGCCGTGAACTTCAAACGCCTCTCCGAACAGACCTTAAAGGGCAAACGGGTCTTCATCCGTGCCGATCTGAACGTGCCGCAGGACGACACCGGCAGGATTACCGACGACACGCGCATCCGCGCCTCGTTGCCGGGCATCCGTTTCGCACTCGACGCAGGTGCCGCCGTGATGGTCACTTCCCATCTGGGTCGCCCCACCGAAGGCGAGGTCAGGCCGCAGGACTCGCTGGCCCCGGTGGCTGTCCGCCTGTCCGAACTGCTGGGACGCGCGGTCACGCTCAGGACCCACTGGGTCGACGGCGTCGCGGTCGCGCCGGGCGAGCTGGTGCTGCTCGAAAACTGCCGCTGCAACAAGGGCGAAAAGAAGAACGACGACGCGCTCGCGCAAAAAATGGCAAAGCTGTGCGACATCTATGTGAATGACGCGTTCGGCACAGCCCATCGTGCCGAGGTCACCACCCACGGCATCGCACGGTACGCCGCGATTGCCTGCGCCGGCCCACTGATGGCGGCCGAACTCGATGCGCTGGCGGCAGCCCTGCGCGCGCCGAAGCGACCGCTGGTGGCGATCGTCGCCGGTTCCAAGGTATCGACCAAGTTGAGCGTCCTGCAGGCGCTGGCAGGCAAGGTCGATCACATGATTGTTGGCGGCGGCATCGCCAACACCTTCATGCTGGCCGAAGGCCTGGCGATCGGCAAGTCGCTGGCCGAACCTGACATGCTGGCCGAGGCCCGGTCGGTGATCGCCA
>JAYVWK010000206.1:0-4616 GCA_043786185.1 Burkholderiales bacterium | reverse complement strand
GCGCACCGGCTCGAACAGTTTCCAGGTGTCGTAGACCACCGGTGAGCGAAAGTCATACTCGATGACGATCGGGCGGCAGGCGGTTTGCGGATAGATCGGCAGGCCGCGCGCGATCAGCGCCGCGCTTTTGGCCAGCGTGTCGCGATGGCCGCCGGGCCCGCGCTGGCCGGCTAAGAGCGCGGTCCAGCACACGGTGGCGCCGCTTTCGCGCTGCATCGATTCGAAGGCCGCAAAGTCCGGTTCGCGCAACAGGTTGTAGTGGATCATGCCGCTGCCGGCATCACGCACGCCGCGCGCCATTTCGATCAACTCGTCCTTTGAAGCCATGCGGCTGGGTACCGGTTTGCCGTCGAAGCCCACATGCACCTGCGAAACCGAGGTGGCGAAAGCGATGGCGCCGGCCTTGATGCCTTCGGCCACGATAGCGCGCATCGAGGCGATTTCGTCAGGCGTGGCTTCGCGTTCCACCGCGGCTTCGCCCATCACATACAGCCGGGTGGGCGTGTGGCCGATCATCACCGCGGTGTTGATCGCGGTGCCGCGCGCCTCGATCGCGTCCAGATATTGCGGGAAGGTCTCGAACGGCCAATCCGGGCCGATGCCGGCTTCGAGCGCGGCTAAGCTCATGGCCTCGACCCGCTCCAGGGTGCGCAGGATCAGGCTGCGCCCGGCCGGGCGGGTGGGGGCGATGCCGAAGCCACAGGAGCCCATCACCGCGGTGGTCACGCCATGCCATGGGGAGACGGTCATCATCGGATCCCACAGCACCTGCGCATCGTAGTGGGTGTGGATGTCGACAAAGCCGGGGCACACCACGCGGCCGCGCGCATCGATGGTCTTGCGCGCCTGGTCCGGCGCAGCGCCAAGCGCCACGATCTTGCCGTCGATGATGCCGACGTCGCCCATGCTGCGTGGCGCGCCGCTGCCGTCAATCAGGGTGCCGCCTTCGATTTTCAAGTCGTACATGGTTCTACCTTTGCCCGCGCCAGCGCAGAAGACGCGATTCGAGTTTTTTCAGGCCGGCATTGAGAATGATGCCGGTGGCTGCCAGTACCGCCAGGCCGGCGAACACACCCGCCGTATCGAACAGGCCCGATGCCTGGCCGATCAGAAAACCGATGCCGCGGTTCGACGAGATCAGCTCGCCCACCACCGCGCCGATCAGCGCGTACGGTACTGACACCTTGAGGCCGGTCAGCACCCAGGCCGCGGCCGAGGGAAACACCACATGGCGCAACTGCTGCAGGGGCGTGGCGCCCATGATGCTGGTGACCTGAAGATAAAGCGGGTTGACGTCGCGCACCCCAGAGAAGGTGTTCAAGAACACCAGGAAAAAAACGATCAGCGCCGACATCGCCACTTTCGACTCGATGCCGATGCCGAACCACAGGATCAGAAGCGGCGCCAGCGCGATCTTTGGCATGCAATAAATCGCGGTGATGAAGGGGTCGAACAGGCGCGCCAGGATGTCCGAGCGGCCCAGCACGAAGCCGGTGACGAATCCGGCTGAGCTACCGATCAGGAAACCGATGATCATCGCCTTGAAGGTATAGGTGAAGGCGTGCCACAGGGTGCCGTCGATGCTCCAGTTCCACAGCTTGATCGCCACCGCGGCAGGTGAGCTGATGAAAAACGGGTCGATCAGCCGCCCTGAAACCAGATGCCAGATTGCAAGGATCGCCGCACCGATGGCCACCTGCCCGGCGCGAATCGCCAAGTCGTGCCGGGTGTCGCCGGCGCCACCGATCGGGGGCGCCAGCGCTTCGGCTGCCTCGGCGGTGGTGCCGGACGCATTGGTTGTCAGGGTGCTCATTGGAGTACCCTCCTGTCACTGCGTGACATCCTCCCCGGGGGAGGCGCATTGCTCAATTCGGCGCTCCCTTCGGGCGGCCGGGCGGGCGCGCTCATGCGAAAGCCTCGGCGCGACTGGCCTCGATCTCCGGCGCCAGCAGGTCCCACAGGGTCTGGTGGATCACCCGGTAGGCGGGGTCGAACTGGATTTTCAGCGGGTCGCGCGGGCGCGGCAGGTCGATCGCGTGCACCGCCTTGATGCTGCCCGGCCGGCTGGAAAACACCACCACACGGTCCGACATCGTGATGGCTTCCGCCAGATCGTGGGTCACAAAAATGATGGTTTTGCGCGCGCCTTCCCAGATGCGCATCAGTTCGGCCTGCATCAGAAGCTTCAATTGGGCATCGAGCGCCCCGAAGGGTTCATCCATCAACAGCGTGGCCGGGTCGTAGCTCAGAATCTGCGCCAGCGCCACGCGTTTCTTCATGCCGCCGGACAACTCGCCCGGGAAATGCCCACCGAAATTCTTGAGTCCCACCAGCGCCAGCATCGCCTCAACCCGTGCAGTGATCTCTGCCTTGGGGGTGCCGCGCAAGAGCAGCGGCAGCGCGATATTGGCGGCAGCCGTACGCCAGGGCAGGAGGCTGTCCTGCTGCGTCATGTAGCCGGTGGCGGTGTTGGGGCCGGTCACGCTGCGACCGTCGTGCAGGATGCTGCCGCAGGAAGGTGCGACGATGCCCGCCACCAGGTTCAGGAGCGTCGACTTGCCGCAACCGGAAGGGCCGATGAAGGACACGAACTCGCCATCCGCGATGCTGAGGTCGACCGGGGCCAAGGCGGTGGTGCTGCGGGCGCCCGAGTGGAAGGTTTTGCCGATGCCGCGAATCTCGATCATGGCTTAAGTTTAGTCGGGCATGCGGGTGCTTGCTTGACCTGGCGGAGAAATGCTCAAGGGCTGGCCAGCGCGGCGATCACCGCCCTGGCCGCTGCATCCGTGCCGGCTGTGCCGCCCAGGTCGGGCGTCAGCGTTGTACGCGCCTGCAATACATGCTCCACCGCGGCTTCAATACGCCGCGCCGCCGCCGCCGCTGCCGCATCGCCATGCTTCTCGCCCAGCCAATCCAGCATCATCGCGCCCGACAGGATCATGGCGAGCGGATTGGCGATGTTCCTGCCGGCCAATTGCGGCGCGCTGCCGTGCGAGGGCTGGAACAGCGCCTGCGATTCGCCGATCTCGGCGGAAGGCGCGAGCCCGAGGCCGCCCACCAGTCCCGCGCCCAGGTCCGACAGGATGTCGCCCAGCATGTTTTCCATCACCAGCACATCGAAGGCCGCGGGGTTCTGCAGCAGGTGCACGCACATCGCATCGACCAGCACGTGTTCGTGCGCGATAGCGGGATTTTCGGCGGCGACGCGGTCGAAAACGGCGCGAAAGAACGCCAGCGAGCGGAACACATTGGCCTTGTCCACGCAGGTCACCAAGGTTTTACCGTCCAGCGGGCGGCCGCGGCGGCGGCGCGCCAGATGAAAGGCGTAGCGTGCGATGCGCTCGGTACCCTTGCGCGTGATCACCATGGTGTCGGTGGCGACTTCATCCTTGATCGAGCCGCCGCCGTTGAACGAGGCGAACAGGCCCTCGGTGTTTTCGCGCAGGATGACGAAATCGATGCCGCGGCCGACATCGGCCAGCACCGAAGTAACGCCTTTGTACAGCTTGATCGGGCGCACCGCCGCGTACAGGTCGAGTTCCTTGCGCAGGCCCACCACGATCTGCGGCTGCACCTCGGTGCCATCGGCCAGCCGCACCTCCGGCAGGCCGATGGCGGCCAGGTAGATCGCGTCGGCCTTGCGGCAGGCGTCGATCACGCGTGGCGGCAACATTTCGCCGGTCTTGCGGAAATGATCGGCACCGAACGGGTATGCGGTGAATTCGAAACGAAGCTGCGGTGATTCGAGCGCGCGCAGCACGCCCAGGGCGGCCTGCATGATCTCGGGGCCAATGCCGTCGCCGGGAAGGGTTGCGATTTGATAAGGCTTCACGTTGTGACAACTCTTTCGAGGAAAGGGTAAGGCATTGCCGCTCAAGCGAATGTACCCCGGAGCTGTCCCAATGTGTTGGTAACTTGAGAAAAACGCAGATGGAAGCCCAATCGGGTGATCTCGGGGGGCGTGTGGTTTGGTCAAAACCAGCGCGCAGGGACGACTTCGTCGGCGCCGAGCAAACACGGCAAGCAGGTATGGAACCAAAAGGTTGATATCAACCAGCATGCCAGGTTACTGATCCACATGAACTTGGCTGAACCAGATGTCTGCATTCCTCCGTGTCACACGCTTGGGAGGCGTCAACATCGCGGGCCAAGCCGCGTTCGCCCCCTGCCGGTTCAGCTGCGCTGACCGAGCATCCGCAGTGCGTCAACCGCGTTGACTATCGGGACGCCCTCAAACACACGAAGAATTTGCAAATCGCCGTCACCCGAAACGATCAAGTCAGCGCGTGCAGACAGCGCAGCGGCGAGAACGTTGTCGTCGTCCGCATCACGGCAGATCGGTGTGATGGTCGACGCCGGGACCCTTTGGCAGAGGGTAAGGTACTGCTCGCACAATTTTTCAGGCGTCGATCCGCCAGCGGCGATGCGCGACGCAAACTTTGGCATGTTGAGCTTTTCGGCCAGTTCCTCGGCCAGAAACGGATTCACACAGATCGTCACGGCTTGCTCGATGGTCAGATCAATCAGACGGGCCGACGCACCGCGCCAGAGCAAGCCCGAAATGACGACGTTGGTGTCAAGAATCAGGCGCATCAGCCACGGCTGCGCGCCAGGTG
>JAYVWK010000205.1:0-4831 GCA_043786185.1 Burkholderiales bacterium | reverse complement strand
TTCCAGATCATCTGCTTGGTGCGTGTGATCGCTTCGGGGCTGCCGGCCAAGAGTGCCTCGATCACGCTGTCCACTTCGGTTTGCAATGCCGCGGCGGGCACCGCGCGGGTGATCAGACCGAGTTGCGCAGCTTCGGGCGCGCGGATATTGCGCGCCGTCAACAATAGTTCGACTGCGGCCTTGCGATGCACGCCGCGAATCAGTTGGATCGTCGTCTGCGTCGGCGGCAGGCCGATCTTGACCTCGGGATAGCCGATCAGGCAAGCCTCTTCGGCCAGCGCGATGTCGGACCAGCCGGCCAGCATGATGCCCGCTCCCAATGCATAACGCTCCAGCACGGAGAGCACCGGCTTCGGGCAGTAGTAGGCCGCGATGTTCAGGTCGAGCAGACTGGCGTAGGCCGCGTTCAGTACATCCATGCTCGAGTCCTGCAGCGCCTGGATGTCATTGATCTCGCGGCCGGCGCAAAAGGTGCCGCCGGCGCCGCGCAGCACCACCACGCGGCACCCACGATCTTCGGCGGCCGCGCGGAACGCCGCGGTCAGGCCGGCGATCATGTCGTTGTTGAGCGCGTTGCGATGGGCCGGATTGTCGATCCGCAAAGTGGTTACGCCGCGTGCATCTCGTTCGATTTGAATGCATCCTTTCATATCACTTCCTCCTTGCGCAGCACTGCGATCTCTTCAGCCGAGAAGCCGAGTTCATCACGCAACACTTGGTCGGTATGCTCACCCAGGTCCGGCGGTCGGGCACCCGGCACCGGTGGGGTGGCCGACATGCACAGCGGTACCCCGGCCAGCTTGAGCGTGCCGCCGCGGCCGTCGTCGACTTCATGCACCATGTCCATCGCCGCTACCTGCGGATGGGCGATCACCTGCGCCACATCCTGCACCGGGCTGCACGGCACCCTGGCCTCGTCCAGCCGTCGCACCCACTCGTCGGTGGTGTGTGCGAGAAACTTCGGCGCGATCAGTTCGATCAGCTCGGTGCGGCGGTCGGAGCGACCCCGCGCGTTGACGTAGCGCGGGTCGGTCGCCAGTTGCGGCACGCCGAGCGTCTCAGCCAGGCGCACCCAGACGGCATCGTTGGTGGCGCCCGCCAGCACCCAGCCGTCGGCGGTGCGAAAGGTCTGATACGGCACGATATGCCAGACCGCCGAGCCGGTGCGCTGCGGCACCATCCCGGCCATGGTGTAGGCGGTGAAGTGATAGCCCAGTTGCGCCACTGCGGTCTGCATCAGGGATACCTCCACATGCTGTCCTTTGGTCTTGCCCTGCGCGCGCGCCAGCAATGCCGCGCAGGCGCCGGCGAACGCCAGCATCCCGGTACCCATGTCGATCACCGAAGGCCCCATGCGTGCCGGGCCGGCGTCGGCTTCGCCGGTCATCGCCATCATGCCGCTGAAGGCCTGCAGCATGTTGTCGTAGCCGGGACGGTTGCGCAGCGGTCCGCGCGCGCCGTAGCCGGTGATCGACAGATGGATCAGGTTCTCGTTGAGCGAGGAAAGATGCGCCCAGTCAAGCCCCAGACGGGCGGCGGTATCCGGTGGAAAGTTCTCGATGAGCACGTCGGACTGGCGCACCAGGCGCGCCAGAATATCCTGGCCGCGCGCTGACTTGAGATTGAGCGTCATGCCGCGCTTGCCGCGGTTGACCGACATGAAATTGGCGCCGCGACCGTCGACCACCGGCAACCAGCGCCGGTTCTCGTCGCCAGCGCGGTCCTCGATCTTGATGACATCGGCACCGAGATCGGCGAATAGCTGGCCGCATGAAGGGCCGGCCAGCACGCGGCTCAAATCGAGCACCTTGAAGCCTGTCAAGGCGGTCATGAATGGTCTCCTCCAATTGCATCGCTACCGAAACCACGCGATGTGTGTGATCGATTATGGCAGCAACGGCAACCATGCGCACTCACGATGACCCTGCGGCATTGACGCCACCCTTGACGAACACCCGCTTGCCGGTGTCATGCGCGACCGCGCGCAATTCCGCGGCG
Source organism: Burkholderiales bacterium (assembly GCA_043786185.1). Classification (GTDB taxonomy): domain Bacteria; phylum Pseudomonadota; class Gammaproteobacteria; order Burkholderiales; family JAEUOS01; genus JAEUOS01. The sequence continues at coordinate 2,833 of JAYVWK010000205.1, read as the reverse complement.
CTCAACACCGCGGCCGCATCGAGAAAGCGCTGCACCATGTCTTTGTAGGTGCCCGACGAGGTGCCGATGTCGGAGCCCCACATCAGGTGGTCGGCGCCGAACATGTCCGCCGCTCGCCGCAACACCTTTGCCGCCGGGATGTTCGCTTCGCGGCAGATGTCCAGGTTGATCGAAGTGAACTTGAAATAGATGTTCTTCTCGCCGGCCAGCTTTTCGTAGCGTTGGTCCAGCCCGAAATGTTCGCCTTCTTCCATTTCCGGTTCAAGCAGGTGATCCAGAACCAGGCGGATGTCGGGGTACTTGCGCGTCAGTTCGATGATCGCGGGAATCGACGGCCCGCCGCCGCCTTCGGACAGCACTTCAAGATCCATCACCAGACCCAGTTCCTGGGCCACGTCCCAGGTCTTGAGGGCGTTGGGTGAATTGAGCCAGGGCATGCTGCCGTCGGCTTTGCGACCGCCGAACAGGCGCACGCCCGCCAGACCGTTTTCGCGTGTGTAGTGCCGCACCAGTGCCGGCGTACCGGCGTCCTCGGCATCTAAGATCACCACCGCGCTGAACAGGTCGGGAACCTTGTCGGACGAGTCGAGGATGTAGCTGTTGTCGTAGCGATAGATCATGCGCTTTTGCACCGCCACGATGCCGTCGACATTCTCGTCCTTCATCCATTGCAGCAAGCGCTGCGCATCCGGCACCTCGTTGATCGGCTTGGGACCATGGTGGCCGCCCGGCTTGCCGATCACGCCCGGCGCACGGTAAGGTGCGTCGGCGGCGCGCTGCATCGGGTTGCGCGGATAGCGGGTCTGATCATCAGCCACCAGATGGGCATGTGAATCGAAAAGCAGCGGGCGGGTGGTCGTCACGACGAATTCCTTCAATGGTTGTGCGGGCCTTAAAACACCGGTGTGGCCCCGACTGGAATGGTTGATTATTGCCGATCCAGGTGCGTGCGCATTTTTCCCGTTGGGCAAAAAACTGCAACCATCGGCTTGTGCACAGGTCGGTCACGGCCCCGCTTCACAATGTAGCGTAACCTCAAGCCGCAGCGCGTCTTAAGCGAGCGCCACCCGCCACCATCGATGCCAATCACCAGCCAACAGATCCGCTCGCTGACTTCAAGCTTGTACGAGTGGTCGCTCAAGAAAGTGCCGGACGACACCCTGGCGGCGCTGCGCCGTGCCCAGGGGCTTGAGCGCGACGCGGTCGGCAAGAAGACCCTCACCATCATGTTGAAGAGCGCCGACGCGGCTGAGCGCGAAAGCCACCTGGTGTGCACCGATGTCGGCATCCCCACCTATTCAGTGAAGATCGGCACCCGCGTGCAGTTCGAAGGTCCGGTGCGCCAGGCCATCGTTGACGGCTTTGCCGACCTGGTGGCGCGCATCGATCCGCCGATCCTCAAGATGGTGACCAACCCGCTGACCCATGAGCGCAGCTATGCCGGCCGCAACATGCCGATCATGAGCTTCGACCTGATCGATGACGCCGACTATGTGGAGATCGCCTGTGCGCCCAAGGCCATGGGCACCGGGCGCTGGGAGGCGCTCGAAACCTTCGTCTACCCGACCCACGAAACCATCGAGAAATTCGTGCTTGAGACGGTGCTGACCGCCGGCAGCCAGCCCTGCCCGCCGATCGTGGTGGGGGTGGGCATCGGCGGTACCTTCGATTACGCGGCGAGAATGGCCAAAGAGCAGGTGTTGCGGCCCTTCGGCCAGATCAACCCTGAGCCGATCTTAGCGGCGATGGAACAGCGCCTGCTGGAGGCGATCAACGCCACCGGCTTCGGCCCGATGGGTACCGGTGGCGACACCAGTGCGATGGCGGTGCACATCGACTACGCCGCCAGCCACGGCTTCATGCCGGTCGCGGTGAGCTTCAATTGCTGGATCAACCGCCGCACCCGCGCCCGCATATACAACGACGGTCGCGTGGAGCGTATTGAATGAGCGTGATCGAAGGCAGCGATGGCGTGCGCGAATTGCGCCTGCCGCTCTCTGCGGCGGATGCGCGTTCACTCGTCGTAGGCGACCAGGTCAGGCTCACCGGCCCGGTGACCATGTCGATCGGCCTGCCCACCCACAAGCGCATGGCGGCAATGCTCGAACGCGGTGAGGCGCTGCCGCAAGACTTGCGAGGTGGCGCTTTCGTGCACCTGAGTTCGTTCAACCGCGAAACCGCGGGCGGCTTCGAAGCCTTGTACCTGAACCCGTCCACCAGCACCCGTTACGACCAGAGCATGCCTTCGATCATCAGGAAGAGCGGGGTGCGGGTGGTGGGCGGCAAGGGCGGCTTGTCCGCCGAGTGTGTTGCGGCACTCAAGGAAGCCGGCTGTGTTTACCTGTCGTTCCTGGGCGGTGGTTGCACCCTGTTGTCGCACGCGATTCGCGGTGTGGCCTCGGTGCACTGGAATGAATACATTTCGCAGTTCCGCCTGATCACCCTCGATGTCGATGGCCTGGCGCCTGCCACGGTGGCCATCGATGCCAACGGCAACAGCATTTACGAGCAACTCAAGGCGCGCGCCAAGGCGCGCATGCCGGACATTCTTGCGCGCCTCAAACAAGCGCGCGATGCGGCGGCTTGAGCGCTCGCTGCTAAATCACAAAAAGGAGAACACATGAACCGGCGAATCCTGATGGCGGCGTGGCTGGCAGTTGCGCTCTGCGCAGGCCCTGCCTTGGCGCAGGATTACCCCACCAAGGCAGTGAGACTGATCGTGCCGTTTCCGGCAGGCGGCAGCAGCGACGTGGTGGCGCGCTTTATTGCACAGGGACTATCGGAGAAGATGGGCCAGCAGTTCGTGGTCGAGAACCGTGCCGGCGCGGCCGGC
>JAYVWK010000204.1:0-3671 GCA_043786185.1 Burkholderiales bacterium | reverse complement strand
GCCACGTTGGTGAAGTCGCGCGTCGGGTTGGCGTGCTTCATCACTTCCTTGACCTCGACGCCGATGCCAGGCAACCGGGTGCCTAAAAGCTTGGCGGTGCCGGTGCCGAACTCGGACTCCTCGTGCACCAAAACGGCCGACTTGACCGGCGAGCCTGCCGCCTTGTTCACCGACTCCAGCGCCACAACCGCGTCCTCGACGCATTTGTTGTAGCCGGGCGCCAAGCGAAACACGTTCTTCAGGCCGCGATTGACGATGTTGTCGGATACCGCCACATCGATCATGAACGGCGTGTTGTACTTGGCCGCCGCCTGCGTCGCCGGCAGCGCGATCGAGCTGATCATGGTGCCGATGTAGGCGGTCACGCCGTCCTCGTGCAGCTTCTCGACCACCGACACGCCGACGTCGGGTTTGGATTGGGAATCGCCGAGCACCGCTTCGAGCCGCGTGCCACCCAGGGACTTGATGCCGCCAGCGGCGTTGACCTCTTCGATCGCCAGCATCGCGCCGATACGCTGCTGGCCGCCGCTGTAGGCGGCAAAGCCGGTCATCGGGTACACCAGGCCGATCTTGATCGGCTTGGCCTGGGCGCGCAGCAGGGTAGGCACGCCGAAGGCGCCTGCCGCGGCGCCGGCCTGGACGATTTTGCGGCGCGTGGGGGAAACGATCTTGTCAGTCATGTCATCACTCCTCGAAAAAGGCTTTTTGTCGTCCGCGAAAAACCGCGCCACCCTGCCTGGGGCGGCTGCGGCATTTGTCCGTGCATATGGCCCACCGACCGGGTGGGGGAACGCGGCGGTCGATTGCACTGAATAATAGCCCAAACCGTGCCCCGGCCAACCACACCGTGAGCACCCTCGCGCTCCCGAGCAAGTGCTACAAGCGCGCTATGCCACATGCAATAATCGACTCGACGTGAATTTCTTCAAGGGTAGCCGATGCCACCGCTTTTTCGATGAACGCCGTTTCAGCCAGCACCGATAGCGGCGGCGAGCGCTTCGACTATTCAGCCATCGTCGACCGCCCGCGCCTGCGCTGGCCCGACGGTGCGCGTGTCGCCCTGTGGGTGGTGCCCAACATCGAGCACTACGAGTACCTGCCGGCACAGGTGAAAGTGCGCGACCCCTGGCCGCGCACGCCGCACCCGGACGTGCTTAGCTACGGGCAGCGCGATTACGGCAATCGCGTCGGCCTGTGGCGCATGATGGAAGTGCTGGATCGTCACAAAGTGCGATGCACTGTTTCGCTTTCCGTAGCGGTACTCGAGATGTATCCGGAGATCCTGACGGCGATTGAGGCACGGCACTGGGAATATATGTCGCATGGCCTGTACAACACACGCTACCACTGGGATTACTCGATAGACGAGGAGCGCGCCGCCATTGGCGCCTGCCAGGAAATTCACCAACGCCTGACCGGCCGCAAGATGGCCGGCTGGTTTTCGCCGGCGGCGTCCTTCACTCTCAATACGCCGGACCTGGTGGCGGAAGCCGGCTTTCTCTACTACTGCGACTTCTATCACGACGACCAGCCGTGCCCGATCAGGGTGAAAAGCGGCAGCCTGTTCTCGCTGCCTTATTCAATGGAAGTCAACGACAGCATTGCCTGGCGCCGCGGCGAGGAAGGAGAGGATTTCGCGCGTGCCGTGTGCGACGAATTCGACACCCTGTATGCCGAGGGCGCCGAACACGGTCGCGTGATGTGCATCGCGATCCACCCCTTCATCATGGGCCAGCCGCATCGCATCGCCCATCTGGACCGCGCGCTTGCATATGTGCTGGGCCACAAGGACGTCTGGCAAGCCACCGGCGCCGAGATCGCCGACTGGGCCGCCACGCATCATCATGGTCTTGCGTCCGGCGCGACCCGCACCTGATGGCATGCCCGCAAACATTCCTGGAGAACCCGATTGACTGATACCGCAAACGTCCCGCAAGCCGACTACATCCGCGCCTACATGAGCGACCGCCCTGTGTTGCCGGGCCGCTCGGCGCTGCTCTTGATCGACATGCAATATGCCACCGGCTCAAGGGAGGGCGCCCTCGGCCGCAAGCTCGCCACGCTCAAATCAAACGCCGGCGACTACCGCTTCGAGCGCATCGAGGCCATGGTGCTGCCCAACACGCAGCGCCTGCTGGCCGGGTTTCGCGCAGCCGGTCACGCCATCGTCTACGTCACCATCGGTGCGAGGCTGCCCGACGCCTCGGACGCGCCGGCGCACATGCAGAACCTGTTTCGCGAGCTCGGCAACCATGCCGGCAGCCGCGATCACGAAATTTTGGATGAGTTGAAGCCGCGTCCCGGGGAACTGGTGATCAACAAGACCACTATCGGCGCCTTCGCTTCGAGCGGCATCGACAGCCTGCTGCGTTCGCTCGGCCGCGACCAGTTGTACATGCTGGGGGTGTCGACCAACATGTGTGTCGAAACCACCGCGCGCGAAGCCGCCGACCGCGGCTACCAGGTCACGCTGGTGGAAGACGCCTGCGGCACCACCCACGCCGACCTGCATGCAGCGACCATGAAGAATTTCCAGCGCCTGTTCGGCCGCGTCCTTTCCACCGACCAGGTGATGGGCGAACTGGCGCTGGCTTGATGCGCGCGTGAATCAAGGGAGGGTTACGCATGCCAAAACTACTCACCGAGGCGCAGGTCCGGCGCTACCAGACTGATGGTTTCTGCTTTCCGGTGCCGGTGCTGGGCGCCGCCGAAACGCAGGCCTTGCGCGCCGACCTTGAGGCCTGGGAGGCTAGCCGCGGCCACGCCATCGACTGGCCGGAGAAATCCAAGTCCTACCTGTTGTTCGACTGGGCCGACCGACTGGTGCACCACCCGAAGATCCTCGATGCGGTCGAAGACATCATCGGCCCCGACATCCTGGTGTACCACTCGACCCTGTTCGTCAAGGAAGCGCGGCAGCCGGCCTATGTGCGCTGGCACCAGGACAGCCCCTACTTCTACCTTGAACCGCACCTGCACATCACGGCCTGGGTTGCGCTCTCCGAGGCCTCGGTGGCGGCGGGTTGCATGCGCGCTATTCCCGGCAGCCATCGCGGGCCGCTCTACGCACATGATGACAAGCCTGAACCGATGAACCTGATCAAGCGCGGCCAGGGCATCAGCGGGCATTTCGGCGACAGCGACGGCGTGTTGATGCCGGTGGCGGCTGGCCAGATGTCGCTGCACCATACCGACCTGGTGCATGCCTCCGGCCCCAACGGCTCGGACGACCGGCGCATCGGCTATGCCATCAGTTACATCCCCACATCTGTGCGCCCGCTCGGTTCGCCGCGGCCTTCTGCGCTGCTGGTGCGCGGACAGGACCGTGAACAGCATTTTCTGGCCGAGCGGCGTTTGCGGCAGGCCTGGTCGGGCGAGGCGCGTACCGATCATGCAGAAGCGCTGGCGCGTTTCCGCGCGCGCCAGGACGCCGGTTTCAGCGCGACAGCTACAGCTTAAGGTCGCGCCGCTTCGCCGGCCGCGAAAGCGCTGGCGATAGCCCCCGGCGTGGTGCGCCAGACGTCGGCCGCCACGGGAATCGCCGCCAGTGCCTCGCGCAGATAGCGGATGCGCCCGGCCATCCCGGACAACCAGGGGTGCAGCCCCAAACCGAACACGCGCCCTGAATCGCCGGCTTCGGCGCGCAGCACCGAGAAGGCTTCGCCGACCAG
>JAYVWK010000203.1:0-2511 GCA_043786185.1 Burkholderiales bacterium | reverse complement strand
CCATCCTGTGGTTTTCCTCGCTGGCCGCCGTTGGCGTGTATCAGATCGTGCAGCATCCTTCGGTGCTGGTCGCGCTCTCGCCGGTCTACGCGATCAAGTTCATCATCAGCGACCCGTTCAAGAGCTTCATCCTCCTGGGCTCGGTGTTTCTAGCCGTCACCGGCGCCGAGGCTTTGTATGCCGACATGGGGCACTTCGGGCGCAAGCCGCTGCGCATCGGCTGGTTCTTCGTGGTGTTCCCCGCGTTGGTGCTCAATTACTTCGGCCAGGGCGCGCTGTTGATCTACAACCCGGCGGCGATCGCCAACCCGTTTTTCCTGGCGGTTCCCGAATGGGGCCGCATCCCCATGGTTCTGTTGGCCACCGCCGCCACCGTGATCGCTTCCCAAGCCACCATTTCAGGCGCCTTTTCGCTCACCACCCAGGCGATGAAGCTGGGCTACTGCCCGCGCATGCGCGTGCTCTACACCTCGGCTACTGAAAAAGGACAGGTATACGTGCCCTTCATCAACTGGGCGGTGTTTGTTCTGGTGGTCGTGCTGGTGATGGTGTTCAAGACCTCCAGCAACATGGCCGCGGCCTATGGCATCGCGGTGGCCGGCACCATGGCGGTCACCTCGATCATGGTTTGCATTGTCGCGGTGCGCATCTGGAAATGGAAGCCGGTGGCCTACCTGCCGATGATGGCGGTGCTGCTGGTGATCGACGCCGGCTTCCTGTCCTCGAACCTGCTGAAGATTCCCGATGGCGGCTGGTTCCCGGCACTGCTGGGCCTCATCATCTACATGCTCTTGATCACCTGGAAGACCGGGCGGCGCCTGGTGGCCATTCGCTTGGCCAGTGACAGCCTGCCCCTGATCCCGTTTATCGAAAGCATCGCGATCGCGCCGCCGCATCGGGCCATGGGTACCGCTGTTTTCATGACCACCACCCCCAACGTGGTGCCACACGCGCTCCTGCACAACCTCAAGCACAACCAGGTGCTGCACGAGCAAGTGGTGCTGCTGACGGTACAAACCGAGGAGGTTCCGCGCGTCGCTGCCGCCAGACGGGTCGACGTCGAACTGCTCGACGCCGGCTTCGTGCAGGTGATCGCGCATGTCGGCTATCAGGAGGACGCCGACATCGAGGCCATACTCAAAAGTTGCGAGATGCGCGGCATGCATGTCGAGCCGATGCTGACCTCGTATTTCCTGTCGCGCGAGAACGTGATCCCGACCGCAATCCCCGGCATGGCGCTGTGGCGCGAGCACTTGTTTGTATGGATGTACAAGAACGGCGCGCGTGCCTCCGACTTTTTCCGCATCCCGTCCAACCGGGTGGTGGAGCTTGGTACCCAGGTCGAGATTTGAGCCGCCCGTGACCGCGCTCCGGCTGGCCCGCACTCGACCAGACTGTGGGCGAAAAACATCGCTGCGCAATATGTGTTTGACAAGCGGCGACAACGATTCGAGAATCGAAGCATGAACACTTTCCTTAGCCGACTTAGCCAGCATCTCGCAAGGCAGGCGCGCCATCGACGATAAGCGGCTGCTCGCACCACCGCCGTCATCGATCCAGCCGCGCCCTTGGCGCGGCTTTTTCTTTTTGTCTTAAGATTGCGCCACTTTCAAAGGAACCACGCCATGAACTTCGAGAATTTCCACGTCGAGTCCCTGATGGACATCACACCCCGGCCCGAAATCGTCTTTACTGAAGGGCACGGGTCCTGGCTCACCGACCACACCGGCAAGACCTATCTTGACTTCGTGCAGGGTTGGGCGGTCAATGCGCTGGGCCATTCGCCAAAGGTGATCGCCGACGCCCTGGCGGCCCAGTCGCAACGCCTGATCACCCCCAGCCCGGCTTTTTACAACGCGCCCTCGTTGGAGCTGGCCGGGCTTCTGACCGCCAACTCGTGTTTTGATCGGGTGTTTTTCGCCAACAGCGGTGCCGAGGCCAACGAGGGCGCGATCAAGCTGGCGCGCAAGTGGGGCCAGAAGTTCAAGAACGGCGCCTATGAAATCATCACCACCGTAGGCAGCTTCCACGGCCGCACCATCGCCACGATGTCGGCTTCGGGCAAGCCGGGTTGGGACACCATGTTCGCGCCGCAGGTACCGGGCTTTCCCAAGGCCACCTTGAACGACCTGGCGTCGGTGGAAGCACTGATTACCGACAAGACCGTGGGCATCATGCTCGAACCGGTGCAGGGTGAGGGGGGGGTCAACCCGGCGACGCCGGAATTCATGCGCGGCCTGAGGAAACTGTGCGACGAACGCAAGCTGCTCCTGATCTGCGACGAAGTGCAGACCGGAATCGGCCGCCTGGGCCACCTGTTCGGCTACGAGCATTTCGGCATCGAGCCCGACATCATGACTCTGGGAAAAGGCATCGGCGGCGGCGTGCCCTTGGCCGCCCTGCTGGCCAAGGAGGCAGTCAGCGTATTCGAGCACGGCAACCAGGGCGGCACCTATAACGGCAATCCGCTGATGTGCGCGGTCGGTCTGGCAGTAGTCAAGGCGGTCATGC
>JAYVWK010000202.1:0-4078 GCA_043786185.1 Burkholderiales bacterium | reverse complement strand
CGCCTGCTCGCCTATCGCAACGCGGCGAACATGTCGCGCTTTCAGGATGCGCTCGAGCGCGCCGCCATAGTGGGCGGGGTGCCAGACATCAACCAGGTGCGCTTCGGCCGCAAGGCGCGGCATGGTGTTGGCGTCAACCTTGAACAGGCGCTGACCGGCAACGTCGGCCTGTTCGGGCGCGCCATGTGGTCCGACGGCAAGACCGAGACCTATGCGTTCACCGAAATCGATACCTCGGCCTCGGTCGGTGCGCTGATCAAGGGGGGCGCCTGGGGCCGCGCCGCCGACAGCGTGGGCATAGCCTTCGCGCGCAATGGCTTGTCGACTGTGCGGCGCAACTATCTGGCGGCGGGCGGCCTGGGGTTTTTCATCGGCGATGGCCGCCTTAACTATCGGCCGGAGACGATTTTCGAGAGCTACTACAGCATCGGTGTGTCGAAGAATTTCTGGCTTTCGTTCGACTGGCAGCACATCCGCAACCCGGCGTACAACGCCGATCGTGGGCCGGTGAACGTGGGCACTGTGCGCCTGCACACCGAGTTTTGAGGGAATCCACCCCTATGCCGGCCCGCCCGGTCGCAGCGCGTGTCAAGTGCGGCCGAAGCGGACCACCAGCCAGCCGCCAATCAGGCCACCCAGATGGGCGAAGTGCGCGACACCGGCCTGCGTGCCGGTGACTCCGAGCGTCAACTCTACGATCGCGTAGAGCAGTACGAACAGCTTGGCGGGCAGCGCAATCGGTGGGATCAGCAGCATGATGCGGCTGTCGGGAAACGCCAGCGCATAGGCCAGCATCAGGCCGAATACTCCGGCCGAAGCGCCGACCACCGGCGCGCCGCCGGACCCGATCAGCATGGCGGCGCACATCTGCGCCGCCGCGCCGAAAAACACGCTTGCGACGTAGGCGAGCGCGACCCGGCGTGCGCCCCACACGCGCTCCAGCGCGCCGCCAAACATCCACAGGCCAAACATGTTGAACGCCAGGTGCATCACGCCGCCATGCAGAAACGCATAGCTCAGCAACTGCCAGGGCGCCCACAGCGACGATTCGGCCCAGGCGCTTCGGGCGGGCGGCCACAGGGCGAACCAGTTGACAATTTGGTTTCCCAGCGCCTGCTGAAGCAAGAAAACGAGGATATTGGCGGCGATCAGCGCGCCGGTGAATAAGGGCATGAGGGTTTGCCGAGGATTGCGTAGGCAGTCGAAAGGGCATGCGGAGACCGGCGATCCGCGCAACCGCCAGACCGGCACATATGGGTATGGATGGTCCCGTATTCAAGCCTGCCGCATCGCGATGAAGGTGATCGGCACGCCTGTGGGCAACAGCGGCAAGGCGATCATCGTCGTCAGCGCGTACTTGCCCAAGCGCATCACTCATGTGTCGCCAGCGCCTTCGCCTTCGCTATTCTCCATTGCAGGCGCGGATTCATCGTGCCGTGCGAGCGCAATCGAGGCACAGGATGCTATCGCGGGGCTTTTTTTGGCGACACAAAGCGCACCGACAAGATCATCAGCAGCGTCGCACCGCAAAAAAGCGCGCCGGCGTAGAACGTCACGGCGGCGCCGAACCGATCCCAGAGAAACCCCGCAAGCACGCTTGCGACCAGCAGTGCCAGGCCACAGGCCAGATTGAAAAGGCCGTATGCGGTCCCTCTCAGGTTCGTCGGGGCGGTGTCGGCGATCATGGCAGCGAAGAGCCCCTGGGTCATCCCCATGTGCAGCCCCCAGAGGGCGACACCGCCAAGCGTCGCGATCCAATGCGTCCCCAGGGCGAGCACGATATCCGCGGCGAAAAGCACCACCAAGCCCCATGCCAGGAGACTGCTGTGACTTTGCTGGTCGGCCAACTTGCCGAACGGGTAAGCGGCGACCGCATAAACGAGATTCATCACCACCAGTACCAACGGCGCCAGAAACAGGGGTAGGCCGACCTGATGGGCGCGCAGCACCAGGAAGGCCTCGCTGAAACGGGCCAGCGAGAACCCTGCGCCCAGGAGCACCACCAACCAGAATGCGCCGCTCATGCTTCTTAAGTTGGCCGCGGTGATGGGATTGGATCGCTTCGCGCCTGCGGTCGCCGGCGGTTCCCGCACGCCGAAAACAAGCAGGGCGACCGCCAGGAAGCCGGGGATGGCCGCGACCCAGAAGATGGCGCGCATGTCGTTGGCCCACAGCAGCATCAGCCCGATGGCCAAGAGCGGGCCCACGAACGCCCCGACCGTGTCGAGCGCTTGCCGCAAGCCGAACGAGGCGCCGCGCAGATGGGCGGGCGCGAGGTCGGCCACCATCGCGTCGCGCGGCGCGCCGCGGATGCCCTTGCCGATGCGGTCGGCGAAGCGTGCGGCAAGGACCGTGTCGACGCCCGGTGCGATGGCGAAGAACGGTTTGGACAGGGCGCCGATGGCGTAACCGGCCACGGCCAGCGCTTTGCGCTTGCCGAGGTAGTCGCTCAGGGCCCCGGAGAATACCTTGACCATAAGGGCCGTCGACTCGGCCACACCTTCGATGATGCCAACCGCCAAGGCGCTGGCACCGAGCGTGGTGACCATGAAAACCGGCAGCAGGCTGTGGACTAATTCGGAGGAGATGTCCATCAGCAGGCTGACCAATCCCAGCATCCAGACACCCCTGGGAATTTGGCTCAGCGTGCCTGGCGGTGTGTTCATGCCTTTGCCTTCATTGTTCTCCATCTCTGGAATCCTTTTTTTGGAAAAACCGCGTGCCGGATGCGCCGGCACGGGCTCGCTACGACCCGCTCTCAGGTTTTGTTTGCCTCAGTTGGCTAAACACGGCCATGCTGCGCCTGTACAGAGGGACGACGACATGGCGATGCTGATTTGTACCTTAGCTTTTCGGCTCGTGGATGCATCGATAGTTGCATGCGCATGCGTATTCATCGCGTTGTCGTCGCGCTCAACAGCGCGCGAATTCGCGGCAATGCCGCGCGCACCGCGTCCTCACCCGCGGCGATCAGTTCGGCGCGATCCGCGAAGCCAAGCTGGCCATCGGTGCGTATCACCGGCGCGATCACGATGTCGGCGAATGGCCGCTCCAGTTCCTTCAGTCGGTAGGTCTGTATCAGGAAGGTTTGATACATCACGGCCAGCGGACTGGTGATCGCGTTGCCGGATGGCGGGTAGGCGACGTCGACCGCGATCACCAGCCGCGCGCCCATGGTGCGTGCGGTGGTGACCGGCAGCGGACTGACCAGGCCACCGTCGACATACAGGCGGCCGCTGATGCGTGCGGGTTCGAACACGCCAGGAATCGCCGCCGAGGCGCGCACCGCCTGACCCGCGTCGCCGCGGTTGAAAGCCACCAGATCGCCACTGCGCAGGTCGGTGGCGACCGCCGCGAAGCGTATCGGAAATTGTTCGATCAACCGGTGCTTCGCCTCGGTATTGACGAATTCACGCAGGCGTTCGCCGCGTACCAGCCCGAGCGAGGAGAGCGAGAGGGTGTAGTCGCCCAGCAGCGAGTCGTCGGCGCGCTTCGCGGCGTCTTCCAATTCGCTGGCGTTCATGCCCGCGGCGTACAGGGCGCCGACGATCGATCCGGCGCTGGTCCCGACCACCAGGCCGGGCCGGATACCCGAATGCTCCAGCGCCTTGATCACGCCGATATGCGCGAAGCCGCGTGCCGATCCACCGGAAAGAACCAGTGCCACCTCGATCGGCGCGCGGGCATCCGCGATGCCGAATGCGCGTGGCTCATGTTCGATCCGCGTCGGTGCGGCGGGCATCAGGATCGTGCATCCCGACAGCACGGCAAAAACCAGTGCGAACGGGGTGTGGGTGCGGGCGATCATCGCGACGGGGCCTCGAATGAGGGAGTAGGCGATGCGGGCCGCGGCTCGGGCGAAGGCATGGCGCTATCCGCGGGCGTCGATGAAATTCCGCCTGGCGACGCCGGGCGTACGCCCGGTGTGAAAGGGGCGCCGCAGACGGATTTTAGATTTCGCGCGAGATTCTCGATCTCGGCGACGATGCGCCGCGTCGCGCGCTCGATGCGCTCCGTGTTTTGCGCCATCGCGGTGTTCTCGCCGTTTTGCACCAACGCTTGTGTCGGTTCATCGTCC
>JAYVWK010000201.1:0-8391 GCA_043786185.1 Burkholderiales bacterium | reverse complement strand
TCCGCGCCGAGCTTTGCCGAGGGAATCGCAGTCGTCCCGTCGCCGCACCCGAGGTCCAGGACTTTGAGCCCTTTGGTGACCCCAAGTTTTCCGACGAATACTTCCCCGCTCTCCCGCATGGCTGCCGCTATGCGGGTGAAATCACCTTTTTCCCATAGTGCCTTGTTTGGATTCATTTGAGCCTCCCCATTTCGTTCAATAATAGCGCAAGGAGCGGGATACGCGGCTGCACGGCCGTCCGATCCCGATCTGGCCGAAACTCTACACCGCGACCGTCCGCCTCGGGTCGACAACGGCCCGATGGCGACGTATGAGTCGTCCGGCTGGTGTCGATGAGAAAGCTGCAGGTGAAGGACCGGGACGCTCCCCGCGATAGCCCGGAGAATCGGGCCAGGCAAGCGTCAATCACGCCAATTTGTCGTTCACTGCGGGCGCTTGCCCTCGAGCGCGCCGTCGATGAGTTCTGAAAACTCCTGCGGCGTGGTGGGCTTGATGGAAAGATACCAAACGCCGCAAGCCGGGGCTTCCTTGACCATGACGTCGGTGACGTGACTGGAAATGACGGCGCATGGCAGCTTCCGTTGCCGTTTGCGGATGGCGCGGGCGACATCGAAGCCAGTGGTGCCGGACATGCTGTAGTCGGAAATCACCAGATCCCAGGCATCAGGCTGGCGCAAAATGTCTTGCAGTGCCGCCTTGGGGTCCCAATGCGTGGTGACGCTGTGGCCAAGGCGCTCGAGGGCGCTTTTCAGAAGCAGCGCGTACTGTCCGTCATCGTCGATGTAGACAATGCGCTTGCCTGCATTCTTGCGCCTAGACGCGGGCATGGCCGCCGCCCACGAGGTCCTCGATGAGCGTGAGCGCCTCGGCGGGAACTGGAACGCGATGCTCGTCCAGAACCTTTGCCATGCCCGGAAGCGCAGACGTGTTGCGCGCGAGCTGTGCCACAAGCGCGCCGTTCGGCCAATGCCTGACTTGGCACCACATGATGGTAGCCAACGCGGATTGACGGGTCGCGTCGTGCGCGAGCGATTTCAGCAACTGGTCCCAGCGATGCATGAACTCTTTCCCCCTCGGCGCGTGCATCTGACACAGCCGCGAGATTGCCCCGACATGCTGACGTCATACTTGTATGCTTAGAGTTTGATGGAGGTTTATACCCCAAGTCACTGAATATTTGCAAGTACGATCAAATGTCAGGGCTCCGGGGTAAGCCTTGCGGTGGGTGGTATGCCGACGTACGGCAGTTGAAGAGATTGCTGGCCGCTGAAATCATCAAGACACCGGATCGGCAGGTGCCCAGCGTGCGCCAGGCGCAGGAGCGCACCGGTATCGCCGCCGCCGATGCGTTCAAGCGAGCTGATCGCGGCACAGCCGACGCCAGCGCGATACAGCGCCACGAAAGCGAAAGTTTGAACCGGCGCTGCCGTGGCGCCACGGCGCGGGAATGCTTCCTGCTATAAATTCCGCACCAACGCCGCCATTTGCGCCGTTGCTCACACACCGATCGGAGACGCAATCATCGAATCGCTCATCCAACCACGCCTGGCCCGCACGCTACGCTTGGCCGCAGTCGCAACCACGCTGGTAGCGGCGCACGCTGCGGCGCAATCCTGGCCCTCCAAACCGGTCAAGCTCTTGGTCCCGCTGGCCGCCGGCAGCACCGCCGACATCATTTCGCGCTTAGTCGGCAATGAACTGGCCAAGTCGCTGGGCCAGCCCTTCGTGGTCGAGAACAAGGCCGGGGCCGGCGGCACGATTGCCACCACCGAGATGGCGCGCGCCGCGCCGGATGGCTACACCATCGGCTTCGCCTCGCAGGGCACGCTGGTGTTCAACCAGGCGCTGTATTCCAAGCCCGGCTACGACTCGCAAAAAGACCTGACGCCGATCGGCCTGACCGGCGGCGTATCGAACGTGATGGTGGTGCCGCCCTCGAGCGCGGCGCGCGAACCGCGCGCGGTGATCGATGCGGCCAAGGCCAGGCCCGGCGCCCTCAACTTTTCCTCCGGCGGCAGCGGCACCTCGCACCACCTCTCAGGCGTGCTGTTCGGCCAGATGACCGGCACCGACTTAGTCCATGTGCCCTACAAGGGCGCGCCGCAGGGCATCCTGGCGGTAATGTCGGGCGAGGTGAACATGGGCTTTTTCAACACGCCCACGGTGATCAGCCAGATCCGTGACGGCAAGCTGCGGGCGCTGGCGGTCACCAGCCTGACGCGCTCGCCCCTCCTGCCCGACGTACCCACGCTGGATGAAAAAGGCGTCAAGGGCTACGAAGTCAACACCTGGTTCGGCTGGGTCGGCCCGGCCGGGCTGCCGGCCGACATCACCAATCGCCTCAATAGCGAGATCGCGAAAATCCTCGCGCGCGCCGATGTGCGCGACAACCTGGCGCAACAGGGCTTCGACGTTGCGCCGGCGGCACCACCGGCCGCCTTCGCCAAGGTGATCGCCGACGACATGGCGAAGTGGATTCCGATCGTCAGGCGCTCCGGGGCGAAAGTGGATTGACAAACAGGCGCCGCACCCGCCACATGAGGAACACGCCGATCATCAGGTTCAACAGGTTCCAGCCAATCCCGTTGATGAATGCGGCATGATACGACCCGGTCAGATCGAACACCTTGCCCGACATCCAGCCGCCCAGCGCCATGCCGAACAGGCTGAACATGATGACCGCGCCGACCCTCGCGCCGGCCTCCTTCGGGGCGAAGTATTCGCGCACGATGATCGCGTATGCCGGGATGATGCCGCCCTGGAACAGGCCGAACAGCGCCGACACGGCATAGAGCGACCACAACGAGTCGAACGGCAGGAACAAGAGCAGCGCCGTGCCCTGCAGGGCAGCACCGAGCAGCAGCGTACGCAGGCCGCCGATGCGATCGCAGATGAAACCCGAAACCAGGCGGCTGACGATGCCGGCGGCCAGCATCACCGACAGCATCTTGGCGCCGCTGGCCGCGCCGTAGCCCAGGTCGCCGCAGTAGGCGACGATATGCACCTGCGGCATCGCCATCGCCACGCAGCAGCACAGGGCAGCGGCGCACAACAGGGCCTGTGCCTGGCCCGGCGTCAGGCCGAATGGCCGGTCGGATGCCAGCCCTTCATGCACGGTGGCCGCACCCGGCCCGGATGCGGTCAGCGCGGGCGGCCGGCGCCGCATGAAAAGCGCCAGCGCGGTCATGGTGACGAACGAAAACGCGGCCAGCCCGAAATAGGTATGGCGCCAGCCCACGGTTTCGATGAAATGCTGCACGATCGGCGGCCAGATGGCGCCTGCCGCATAGTTGCCGCTGGCACACACCGCCACTGCGATGCCGCGCCGACGCACGAACCACAGCGAGGTATCGGCGATCAGCGGTGCGAAAGTGGCCGAGCTGCCGAACATGGCGATCAGGATGGCGTGAGCCAGCGTGAAGGTCCAGATGTTGGTCGAGAATGCGGCAGCGACAAAACCCAGGGCCAGACAGACCGATCCGATCAGCAAAGGCACCATCACCCCGAAGCGGTCGGCCAGGCGCCCCATCAGGATGCCGCCGATGCCGAAGCCGATCATCAACCCCGCGTAAGGCAGCGAAGCATCGGCGCGCGCCACGCCGAATTCCGCCTGGACTGCCGGCAGCACCACCGCTGTCAGGTACATGCAGCCGCCGCCGATGGTCATCAACAGCAGGGTCACGATAAGCCGCATGACCGCGTAGGGCGAGTCGGTCAGGGATGCGTCGGTTGATGCAGCGCGGGGCGAATCGATGGGCTGGCCGGGGCTGGCCGGCGCGTTGCCTCTGTCGGGCATGGGTGTCTCCTTAGCCCCTGAGGGTACCATCGCCGGCCGTCTTGCGGCCGGGGCGGGTTCAGGCGCGCAGGAAGGCCGGGGCTTCGGTCGCGTTGGCGCTTGCCACCGCGGCAGCGGCTTCGGCGCGACGCTGGCCCAGCGCCGCGGACAATATCGACGGGCGCGGTAGCACTGCGCGGGCCGGCAGGCCAGTCCCGTGACCTGCACCATTGGAAAACGGCCGGCTGGCGGGATTGGCGCCGGCAGCAGGTTGCGGATTCGCCGCGACACTCACCGCTTGGGCGGCCGCGCTCTGCGCCTCCAGCACTTCATCGACCCAGCCACAGGCGCGCTGCCACTCCAGCAGAAAACCTTCGATGGCGCGATTGCGCGGAAAGTCGAACACCGACATGCCCTGCTCCAGGCAGCGCGCGTAGACCTGGGCCTCCTTGATGGTGCCCAGATGTTCCAGTCCTTGGCCATCGGCCCAGGCTTCGAGCAGGGCTGCGTTGCGGGTGCGGCCATCGATGCGCATGCCAATGCCGGCCAGACGGCATTTACCCATTTGCACGCGCGGATAGGTACGCAATTCCTTGATGCACTCGGCGGCCGCCTGGCGATCGAACAAGGATGGCGTCGAGGGGATCAGGATGGCGTCGGCATACAGCGCCACTTTCATCAGGCCCACGCCCTGAAAGCCCCCCGGGGTATCGAGCACCACATGCTTGACACCGGCCGGCGGGCGCGCGAAGTTGCGCTCGTCGATGGTCCAGCCATGGATCGGCGGCCGGCCCTCGGGGCGCAGGTTCAGCCACAGGCGCGACGATTGCTGGCGATCGACGTCGCCCAGCATCACCTCACGGCCGCGGTCGGCAAGATAACTCGCAACGTGGGTAGCCAGCGTGGACTTGCCGGACCCGCCCTTGCGATTGACCACTGCGATGACAGCCATGAAACCGGGCTCCGGATTGGATATTCGCGCAGGCTTGCGGGCAGGTTTGCCAACGGTTTGCGCAACGACTTGTGCAATACCTTAGCAAATAATCCTAAGCCTATGGTCAAAAAGGAGTTTTTCTGTTGTAACGGGACAACAATTAGTGCCATCGGCGCACCGCTCACTCCGCGGTCAGTTTTGAATCCCGCACCAGTCGCACCCAGAACTTCGCGTCCTCGGCGACAAACGCGGCGAATTCTTCCGGCGACTTCGAGCCGATGGTCTCGGTGCCCTCGCGCGCCAGGGCCTGCCGCACCTCGGGCAGTTGCAGTACGCCCTGGGTGGCCTCATGCAGGCGCCTGATCGCCGCCACCGGTGTGCCGCTTGGAAAGAAGAATCCGTACCAGAACGATATTTCGTAGTCCGGCAACCCGGCCTCGCGCATCCCGGGTATGTGCGGCACCAGCGGTGACCGCTCGCGACTGGTGACGGCCAGCGCACGCAGGCGTTTGGCTTCCACCAGCGGCAACACCGAGGGCGGGGTGCCAAAGGTGACCTGGGTGTCGCCCGCCACCACCGATTGCATCGCCGGGCTGCCCCCCTTGAACGGCACATGCACCATCTCGACCTGCGCCAGCTTCGAAAAAAGCACCGCTGACAAATGCGGCGCGGAGCCATTGCCGGACGAGGCGTAGTTGAATTTGCCCGGCACCTTTTTGGCAGCGGCGATCAGTTCGCCGATGGAGTTGATGCCCAGTGCGGGGTTGACTGCGACCACCAGCGGCGAAGTCGATACCCGCGTCACCGGCGCCAGGTCGCGCGCGCTGTAGCCAAGCTTGGGATTGACTGCCGGATTGACCGAAATCGAAGAGGGGCTGGCGATCAGAATGGTGTAGCCATCCGGCGCCGCGCGCGCCACATACTCGGCCGCGATCGAGGAGCCGGCGCCGGCACGGTTTTCGATCACCACCGCCTGGCCCAGGGCGCGTGCCAGCGGCTCGGACAAGGCGCGCGCCACGTAGTCGGCAGCACCACCGGGCGCGAACCCGACCGTAAGTTTGACCGGCTTGGCCGGCCAGGGCTGCGCTTGCGCAAGCGCGCCGCTCGCGCAAATCATCAACACAACAGGGGCAATCAAGCGCCAAGTTTTCACGCGAATATCATTCAGGGTGCGGGGTTATGCAACAGTTATGCAACAGATCTGCCAGCTCAATCAAGGCCGTCCTCGGCAAGCTTTACAAGCGCATGCAAGGCACGGTTCACCGGCGTATCGACACCCTTGGCGGCGCCACGCTGGGCCAGAAAACCATTGAGGTGGTCGATCTCGGTACGCTTGCCGCGTGCCAGATCCTGCGCGGTCGAAGAGGTCGCCTCCGGCATGGAGGCGGAAAGCCCGAGCGCGATCTCGACCCAATCGCCGGGCGGCATGGTGACGCCGGACGCATGGGCCACCGCCAGCACTTCCAGCACCACCGCGCGCATCAGCGCACGGGTTTCCGCGAGCGCGGTAAGGCGCTTGTAGCGGGCGCGGCCGAGTGCCGAGATCGCGTTGTAGGTGCAATTGATCAGGAGCTTGCCCCACAGTTCGCCTTCCACGTTGTCGGACACACGGCACGGCACCTGCGCCGCTTCCAGCCACGCCGCCAGGCGTGTCAGCTGCGCCGCCGTCGGCGTCGGCGTCGCGCCACGCTGCGCACCGATCACCAAATCACCACGCCCGGTGTGTCGCAGGTGGCCCGGGCCGCCCATGTTGCACGCCACATAGACCACCGCGGGAACCACCGGGCACGGCACCAGCGCTGCGATGCGCTCGGCATTGTCGACCCCGTTCTGCAGTGCCAGAACCATCGCATCGGGATTGAGCAGCGGGGCGATCGCGCGCGCGGCGTCACCGGTATCGGTGGACTTGACGCAAAAAAGCAGCAAATCGGCGCGCTGCACCGCCTCAAGCGTGGTGCTCGCCGCAAGCGCGAGGGTTTGCTGAAAGTGCAGGCCGTCAAACCGCAGGCCGGCGCGCCGAATCGCCTCGACATGCGTGGCACGGCCGATCAGCGTGACCGGCGCGCCCGCCCGCGCCAGCATGCCACCGTAGTAGCAGCCGACCGCGCCCGCGCCCATCACGGCCACCCGCGGCCAATCTTCGTTCACACTCATCGATCCAATCCGCCCAGGCAATTCGTGCATCTCGTGCCGTGCGGCTGCACGCCGCGGTGACCAAGGGTAGCCGATTTCCCACAGCGGCACGGTCGCGCCGGCAGGCAGCACAGGCATGCGACGGCGTGCCACAATCACGCTTCGCATGCATAAACGCGAGGTCACACATGAGTCAATCCGGCGGCAGTGGCAGCGACGTCGCACCGATCACCTTCTATTACGCCTCGGGCTCGCCGTTTTCCTGGAAGGTGTGGCTGGCGCTCGAACACAAGAAGCTCGCCTACGTGCCATGGCAACTTTCGTTCGATGCCGGCGACCTGCGCGCACCCGGATACGCCAACATCAATCCGCGGCGCAAAGTGCCGGTGATCGTCGATGACGGCTTCACCCTGTATGAATCCGCGGCCATCATCGATTACCTCGAGGATCGCCATGCCGCATCGGGAGAGCCTTTGTGGCCGCGCGAGGTGCGGCAGCGCGCGCTGGCACGCCGCGTCGCCGCCGAGGCCGACGCATATGTGCACCCGCAGGTCAACACCCTGGTTGTGCAGTTGCTGTCACCCGGGGCGGGCGGCACCGACGCATCGCTGGTCGCGGCCGCGCGCGCGCGACTGGCGCTGGAGCTCGAACTGATCACCCCGGCGGTCGCCGGGCCCTTCATCGCCGGCGACATGCCCTCGGCCGCCGATTACGCGCTGTACCCGCTCCTGGCCCTGCTTGGCCGCATCGACGCGCGACTGCCGGAGCAGGACCTGCAGTCGATGATACCGGAGCGACTGCGTGCATGGATGGCCAACGTCGCCGCCCTGCCATATTTCGCGCGCACCTACCCGCCGCACTGGAAGGCCTGAATCCGCCTGCCGGTGCAAGCCTTCCATAGTCGCCGGGAGCGCAGTTCCCTCCCGCACCTCGCCGGACAGCGCAGATCCTGGTTTGGACAAGCCGCTCGCCGCAGCCTGGTGCGGCGCATTCCTGCGCGGGCGTGCCGGCTCAGGCACGCGCCACCTCCTGCAACAGCGCAGCGTCATTGTTGCGCGGGCTGTTGACGCGGTTCGATACGGGCCGTGCGATCATAAGCTCATCGGCATAGGGCGTGAGACAGGCGAAGGCTTCGTCGGCATCGCCTTGCAGCCACGCCGCGTGCTGCGACGCTTCGAGAATCGCCGGCATGCGTTGCCGCGTGTTGTGGATCACCGCCATCATGCGATTGGCCGGCAGTGTGATCAGGGTGCAGGATTCAACAATGCTGCCATCGGCCGCAGTCGAGGCATCCCACACACCGGCCATGCCGAAGATGGCCTGATCACCGATCTGGATGTACCAGGGCTGCTTGGCCGGCTTGCCGCCGGCAGCTTCAAGCAACTGCCACTCATAGAACCCGAGCGCGGGCACGATGCAACGCTGGCCGCGCCGCCATGGGCCGCGATAACTGGGGGCATCAAGGATGCGCTCGATGGTGGCGTTGATGGTGCTGTACTTGGGCGCCACGCCCTTGGCCCAGAAGGGGATCAGGCCCCAGCGCAGGGCC
>JAYVWK010000200.1:0-3224 GCA_043786185.1 Burkholderiales bacterium | reverse complement strand
CCCGTTCTACGGCAGCCGCCGGATGGTGGTCTACCTGGGCAGGGAGGGGCACTGCGTCAATCGCAAGCGGGTGCAGCGCCTGATGCGGCAGATGGGGCTTGCAGGGATGGCGCCGGGGCCCAACACCAGCCGCAAGCACCCGAAACACCCGATCTACGAGTATCTGCTGCGCGGAGTGGCGGTAGT
This sequence comes from Burkholderiales bacterium, assembly GCA_043786185.1. Classification (GTDB taxonomy): domain Bacteria; phylum Pseudomonadota; class Gammaproteobacteria; order Burkholderiales; family JAEUOS01; genus JAEUOS01. The sequence continues at coordinate 3,038 of JAYVWK010000200.1, read as the reverse complement.
CAGGCCGAATCAAGTTTGGAGCACCGACATCACCTACATCCGGCTGGCGCGCGGCTTTGTCTACCTGGTTGCGATCATCGACTGGTACTCGCGGTGCGTGCTCAGCTGGCGGATCAGCAACAGCATGGAAGCGGCATTTTGTGTGGATTGCCTGGAGGAGGCCTTGCGCACGCACGGCAAGCCGGAAATCTTCAACAGTGACCAGGGCTCACAGTTCACCAGCAGCGCGTTCACGGGAGTGCTCAAACGGCAAGGGATTGCCATCAGCATGGACGGACGGGGGCGAGTGTTCGACAACATTTTTGTCGAGCGGCTTTGGCGCAACGTCAAATATGAGGACGTGTATCCGAAGGGCTATGCCACGGTGGAAGAGCTGACGATTGGCTTGGCGCAGTATTTCACGCTCTACAACGGGGAGCGACCGCACCAGGCGCTTGGCAACAGAACGCCGGTGGAGGTGTATCGAAGCGGGGTCGGTGGCGGGGCGTTGATCGTGGACAAATATCCGCGCGCGGTGGAAGAACCGCCTGTTCCGCTACGCTCCACAGGCGATTCTTCCACCGCAGAGCCAACGTCAACGGCCACGTCAACGGCCACGTCAACGGCCACGTCAACGACCACGTCAACGACCACGTCAACGACCACGTCAACAGCAACATCGGGGCAGCGCCGTCCAGCTGCGAGTGAAGTCACACGCGCAACTTAAACCGGGCGAAATATTGTCTTGACAGCCGGGTCCACTTTAGGCGTCGGCTGCTTACACGGATATTGGGGCTTAACTGCCCCGGTCAGCGTAATGTGGCGGTAGTCTCGCTCTGCTTAAGCCGCGTCGCCCTGTTGGCCGGGATGCGCGGCGATCACCGCGGGCAAGGCCGCGATGCGCTCGGCGATCGCAGTCGCGATCGGAAACGCGCTCAAGTCGCAATTGAAGCGTTGCGCGTTGAATATCTGCGGCCCCAAGCAGATGTCGGCGATCGTCGGCGTGTCGCCCAGGCAGAACAGGCCATGGCGCTTCTCATGCGCCAGCGTCTGTTCGAACGAGCGCATGCCTTCAGCGATCCAGTGTGCATACCACTCGTTGGACTGCTCCTCGGAGAGCTTCCAGCGCCCGCGCAGGTACTTGAGAACGCGCACGTTGTTGAGCGGGTGTATGTCGCAGCCGACGATCTGCGACAGCATGCGCACATAGGCGCGCTCATCAATGTCGCGCGGCATCAGGGGCGGCATCGGATAGCGCTCTTCAAGGTACTCGAGCATGGCCAACGACTGTGCGTAGAGCTTGCCATCCTCGATCAAGGCCGGCAGCAGGCCCTGCGGGTTCAACTCCATGTACGCCGGTTCGCGATGCTCAAGCTTCGGCAGGCTGACGAACTGCGGCGTGTAGTCCAGGCCCTTGTAGTTGAGCGCGATGCGCAGGCGGAACGAGGTCGAGGAGCGAAAAAAGGTGTACAGGGCGCGCATGCTTGCCGACCTTTAGTCAGATGCCTTGTTCAGGATGTGTTCCGGCGTGCTGGAAACGATTTCGACATATTTCGGCACAAATTTCTTGCCTTCTATCAGGCCGACGAATGCCGGCTTGATCTCCTCTGCCAGTATCTTGCGGATGCGTGCGTGCTCGATGATGTCCGACCATTCGGCGATCAGGAAAAAGCGGCTCGGGTCCTCGGTGTCACGGCACAACACACCATCCTTCACCTGCGCCGACGACTTGTGCATCGGGTTGCCCTCGGAATAGTCGAACTCGTTGAACAATTCGATGAATTCCTGCTCGCGCCCGGGCAGCACGCGGAAGTCGTAGATATGCAGGTAGTTGCCCATGGTGGCCAGGGGGACGAGAGCCATGCGATGCCTCCGGAAGAATGGTTGAGACGCGTGTGAGGTGCTTGCCGTCGTACTGCAGAGCAAGGCTTGCATTGATGCCGATTCAATCATTATACTGACGATTATTGCTCGGAAATGCAAGCCGCAATAGGTAAAAATGCGGGGTAAAAATGCGGGCGATAGTGCCGATCGGCATGTGGTGAAAATGCCGACTGGCGCGTGGCGAAAATGCCGACTCGCAGCACGCACGGACAGCAAGTCCCGGCGCCTGAGATTGAATCTGTTTTGTGAGTGCGAACACCTGTACCGGTAGACTATTCGTCTGCCATTGATATTCGCAACAACTGCAAGGAGAAGCCATGAACGCACCTGAACGATTGGCGGTGGAGCAAGGCGCCGGCCTGGATGCGCGCCTCGTCTGGCCGCAACAGGGCCTTTCCGCGATCCCCGACTGGGTGTACACCAGCGATGAAATTTATGCGCGCGAAGTCGAGCGCATTTTTCATGGCCGCACCTGGAACTATGTCGCGCTCGAAGCCGAGTTGCCCAAACCCGGCACCTACAAACGCTCCAATGTGGGCCCGACCCCGGTGGTGGTGACCCGCGCGGAAGACGGCAGCATCCACGTGGTGGAAAACCGCTGCGCCCACCGCGCCGCCGAATTCTGCCGCAGCCACCGCGGCGAAGCGCGCGATTTTGTCTGCCCCTACCACCAGTGGAACTACGACCTCAAGGGCAACCTGAAGGGCGTGCCGTTTCGGCGCGGAGTGGACAAGAAAGGCGGCATGCCGGCCGACTTCAATCCGTCCGAGCACGGTCTGAAAAAGCTCAAGGTCACGACACGGCGCGGAGTGGTTTTCGCTTCGTACGCGGAAGACATTGAGTCGCTCGAGGATTACCTCGGGCCGGAGATTCTGAAGGACTTCGACGCCGCCTTCGACGGCCGCAAGTTGACCATCCTTGGCTATTACCGCAACACGCTGCCCGGCAACTGGAAGCTGTACCACGAGAACTTGAAGGACCCGTATCACGCGACCCTCTTGCATACCTTCCTAGTGTCGTTCGGCCTTCTGGTGGCGGGCAACAAGTCGGCGATGATTTGCGATCCCAGCGGACGTCACGGCACGATGGCGTCCGCCAAGTCGGATGCATCCAAGCTCGACTTCGCCAAGAAAAAGGAAATGCGCGCCTACAAGGAAGGCATGGTGCTGGAAGAT
>JAYVWK010000199.1:0-8755 GCA_043786185.1 Burkholderiales bacterium | reverse complement strand
GCCCGCACGCGCCTGGCGTTTCTGCCCGAGCGTTTCACCCCGCCTTACTATCAGACAGGCCGCGATTTCCTGCGCATGATGGCTGGCCTGCGCGGCGACGATTTCGACGAGGCGCGGGCGCGCTCGATGTTCGAGCGCCTCGACCTTGACGAATCGGTACTGACTCGCCCGGTCAAGACATGCTCCAAGGGGATGACACAGAAACTGGGACTGGCAAGTTGTTTTCTGGCCGATCGCGAACTCACCGTGCTTGACGAACCGATGAGCGGCCTCGATCCCAAGGCCCGCGCGCATGTGAAGGATCTGCTGCACGATCTGAAGCGCCGCGGCCGCACCTTGTTTTTCACCTCCCACGCACTGATCGACATCGAGGAAACCTGCGAGCAAATGGCCGTGTTGCACGGCGGTGACTTGTGCTTCGTGGGTACGCCGGCGGCACTGCGCGCGCGCGCTGCCGCCATCAGCCTGGAGAGCGCGTTCCTCGACCTGATCGCCGCCCCGCAGGCAATCGCCGCATGAGCGACGGCAGCGCCCCGACCGCACGCGCCGGCCTCCTGCTGGTGGACGACGATCCGCTGATCGTGGATACCTTGAGCATAGTGCTGGGGCAGCATTTCGACGTTGTCAGCGCCGCTTGCCATGATGCGGCCCTGGCCTGCCTGGAAGCCCTGGAGAGTTTGCCGACGGTGGCATTGGTCGATCTCGGCCTGCCGCCGGCGCCACACACCCCGGACGAGGGCTACCGGCTGATTGCAAGCCTGCTGGCGCGCGCACCTTCGATGAAAATCGTGGTGCTGTCGGGGCAATCGGACGCGATCGCGGGCCGCCATGCGCGAGCACTGGGAGCAACCGAGTTCGTATCCAAGCCGACCAGGCCCACGGAGTTGTTGCGCATCCTGGCAAAAGTCGTTGCCGCCGCCGCCGCCGAACGCGAAGCGGCGCGACCGCCATCGACCAAGAGCGCTGCCTTGAACGCACTGATTGGCGAGTCTCCTCAAATGCTGGGCCTGAAGACACAGATCCGGCTGTATGCGGATTCGCCGTTTCCTGTGCTCATTGAAGGAGAGTCGGGCAGCGGCAAGGAGATCGTGGCCGCCGCGCTGCATGCCTTGTCCGCGCGTTGCGACAAAGCCTACCTGGCACTGAACTGCGCGGCGATCGCGCCGTCACTGGTGGAACCGACCCTGTTCGGCTACGCCAAAGGCGCATTTACCGGTGCCAGTTCCGCCAAAGCCGGATATTTCGAGGAAGCTCGCAGCGGCACGCTGTTCCTCGACGAAATCGGCGAGCTGCCTCTGGAATTGCAGGCCAAGCTGTTGCGCGTGCTTGAAAACGGCGAGTACAACCGGGTTGGCGAAACCCAGCCGCGCAAGTCACTGGCGCGCATCGTCGCTGCCACCAACCGCGACCTGCGCCGTGAGGCCAAGGCGGGCGGCTTTCGTCCCGACCTCTACCATCGACTGTCGGTATTCAGTGTCCGCGTGCCGGCACTGCGCGACATGGGCGACGACAAGCTGTTGCTGCTTCTACACTTTCGCACCCTGTACGCCCCGGTCGCAGGAGCCACCGAATTCAGCCTTGACGCGTCGGCTCGCCGCTTGTGGTTGGAGTACCCGTTTCCCGGCAACGTGCGCGAGCTGCGCAACATCGTCATTCGCCTGGTGACCAAGTACCCCGGGGGCACGGTCGACAGCGAAGCGCTGGAACAAGAGCTCGACTCAGGTGTGACCCTGGCGCCCGCGGCGGAGCAGGCTCCAGGCGCCCTGGATGCCCTTGCCTTCGAAGAGCTCGGCCGACCCGGCAGCTTCAACCTCGACGACCGCCTGGCAGCCTGGGAACGTGCCTATGTGGCCGCCGCCATGAAATTGGCCAATGGCAACGTCAGCCAGGCGGCGCGCCTCCTGGGCCTGAACCGAACCACCCTTTATTCACGCATGGCTGCGCTTGAACGCGAGAGCTGAAACGTGTACCTGAACCATTTCGGACTGACCGAAGCGCCCTATCGCATCACGCCGCATACCGACTTTTTCTTCGAAGGCGCCAATCGCGGCGCCACGCTCGAAGCACTGCTCTACGCGATCACGCACGACGAAGGCATCGTCAAAGTAACCGGCGAGGTCGGCAGCGGCAAAACCATGTTGTGCCGCGTACTCATGGAGCGCTTGCCGCCACAGGTCGAAACCATCTATCTGGCGAACCCGTCGCTGGCGCGCGACGAAATCATGCTGGCGATCTTGGATGATCTCGATGTGCCGAATGCCGGCGACCGTTCGTCGCTGATTCTGCGCAGCCTGCAGGAGCGCCTGGTGGCCCTGTATGCCGAGGGGCGGCGGGTGGTGGTCCTGATCGACGAAGCGCATGCCATGCCGGTCGAAACCCTGGAAGAAATCCGGCTTTTGTCAAATCTGGAATCCAAGCGCCACAAGCTGCTGCAGATCGTGCTGTTCGGCCAGCAGGAACTCGATGAAGTGCTGGGCACGCCGCAGATGCGCCAGTTGAAGGAACGGGTGATCCACAGTTTCCGGCTGGAGCCACTGGTGCGCTCCGATATCGGCACCTATTTGATGTTTCGCATGCGCTTGGCCGGCTACAAGGGGCCGGACATCTTTTCCGACGGCGCGGTGCGACGCATCACCGATGCTTCCGAGGGTCTCACCCGGCGGGTCAACATACTGGCCGACAAGGCGCTCCTGGCAGCGTTCGCCGACGGCGGATACCAGGTACTGCCCAAACACGTCAATGCTGCGATCGGCGACTCGGAGTTCGCCCGCCTGCGGCGCAAACCGGGCGTCGGCCTGTCGGCCCTGGGCTTGTCAAGCGCAGGCGTTTCAACCGTTGGCCTGGCAATCGCCGCGGTCGGATTGATCGCCGCGGGCGCGGCTGCGGCTTTACTGGCGGTCTACATTACTGTCACGCGCCCGTCCGCTTTGTCCGCCGTTGCCGCACCTGCGCCGCCGCTTGTGGCTGGCAACGCTCCAGCGGCCAGCATGGCTGCGGTCCCGGCAGTCGCGTCCAACACCGTCTCGACTGATCATGCCAAGCCCGCCAAATCGGCGCCTGCGGCACCGCAGCAATCGGTGACGCCGCCACCGGCCACTCTGCCGGTCGCGCCGGCGGCGGCGGCGCGTGCCATACCAAGTGCGGTGCCGGGCCGGAGCACCACCCCGACAGCGCCGGTTGCGGCCCCACAAGCTGCAACGGCCGCGCCGGCCCAGGTTGCCGCGCCGGGGTCTGTGCCGGTCGCAGACGCGACCGCGCTTTTGGCCCAACGCCAGCGCGCCACCGAGGACTGGCTGCAACAGGCACCGGACAGCACACATACTCTGCAACTGCTGACCGCGGATGCGGCACGCGCCGCCGAGGTCAATTTATGGCTGACCCGCCTGCCGGCGGGGATCAGAGTGGAGCAAATCTACGTGTACAGCTCAGTGATTCGCGGCCTGCCCAGATTCAGCGTCCTGTACGGTTCATTTGCCGATCGTGCCGGTGCTACCGCCGCATTAGGCACACTTCCCAAGCAAATGCGCGAGGGCAAACCCCTGATTCGCACCACCGCAGGCATTCGGGCCGACTTGCAGTCGCAATAGGCGCAGGGCTTAAGCCAAGGCGAGCAAAAGCGTGGTAATCGCGCAACGCGCCCAATCTCTTTGTATTGCAAATCAATTATTTAAACGATAATATTGATGTAATAGTATCGAAATTGCACATTTTTACGACTGTGCATTTGGAGACACATGAGTGCAAGCTGTGGTGAAGCTTTCGATGGCTGGGTGAAACAGGCAATCCGGCTGCGGCTTGTTGGCATCCGCTCACTGGCAATTGTGGCCCTCACCGCGCTTGGCGCGGCCTGCGTTCAGCCCCCGATCAAGCCCAACCCCCAGCATGTGGGTGCCAGCGTGGCGCCACACATCGCAGGCGCAATACCCGCGCCGGTAGCTACGCCCCCCTTGCCACCCAGACCGGTGGCAACCACCAAACCCGAGACTTACAGCGTGGTGGTCAACGAAGTGCCGGTACGCGAACTGCTGTTCGCACTGGCGCGCGATGCACGCGTCAATGTTGACGTCCATCCCGGCATCGCCGGCACGGTCACGCTGAACGCGATCGGCCAGACCCTGCCGCAGCTGTTGCACCGCATCGCGCGCCAGGTAGACATACGCTGGGAAATGGACGGCAAGAACCTTTCGGTACTGCCGGATACGGCGTTCCTGCGCATCTACAAGGTCGACTACGTGAACATGTCGCGGGTGTCGGACACCAACGTCAGCGTAGCCACCGAAATCGGCTCCACCGGCCGTGGCGCGACCGCTGGCGGCGGTGGTGGCAGCGGCAGCAATTCGACCACGACGGTAGTCAGTCAATCGGCCAACCGGTTCTGGGATTCGCTGGCGCTCAATGTTTGCTCGATGGTCGCGGCCACCCGCGTGATCACGCGCGAAGAGCGCGAAACCGCGCGCAGCCAGCAGCAGCGCGATCAGGAAGATCGTCTGAATGTCGCGCGTGCGCTCGCGCCGGCCGGCGCCGGTGCGGCTCAATTGATGCAGCAAGTAGCGCCGGGTTCGAGTGCCACCCAGCCGCAGGCACTGCAGATCAACTGCACGCCGCCGGTCGCCGGCGCTGCCGCCGCGAGCGCGGTTTCGACCAACAATCCTGTGGTCGCCAACCGGGAATCAGGGGTGTTGTCGGTTTTCGCCACGCAGCGTCAACATGAACGGGTACAAGAGTTCATCGATCGCGTCATGGGCAGCGCCCGCCGCCAGGTGCTGATCGAAGCCACCGTAGTTGAAGTCGAACTCAGTTCGAGCTATCAACAAGGCATCAACTGGCAGCGACTGCAGGGCGCCGGCAACACCGGCTTGTCGATCACCACTCAGCCGATCGGGCCGAACACCCTGCCAGGCGGTACGGTGCCCGGCGTCGGTGCCGCCGCGGTCAACGCGGTCACCGGCGGCATCGCCAATCCGGGCGCCACCACGCCGGCGATGCTGCAGATCGGTTATGTCAACCCCACCTCCCGCTTGGGCAATATCGCCGCGGCCATCACCCTGCTTGAGTCTTTCGGCAAGGTGCGGGTGTTGTCGAGTCCGAAACTGTCGGTGCTCAACAATCAGACGGCGATTCTCAAGGTAGTGGACAACCGTGTTTATTTCACCATCGGCGCCACCACCACGCCAGGCTCCCTGGGTACCCCGGCGGTCACCACCTTCACCTCGACACCAAACACAGTCGCGGTCGGCTTCGTGATGGCGGTTACCCCGCAGATCGACGACCACGACACAGTGGCCATCAATGTCAGGCCGACCATTTCGCGCATCCTTCGCTATGTGAACGATCCCAACCCCGCGCTGGCGTTAGCTGGCGTGGTCAACCCGGTGCCGGAAGTGCAGACCCGCGAAATGGAGTCGATCCTCAAGGTGCCGAACCTGCAGATCGCGGTGATGGGTGGACTGATGCAGGACTCGGTCAACAACTTTGAAGACACCGTGCCCGGTGCCGGCCGCCTGCCGTTTTTTGGTGACCTGTTTCGCTATCGCAACGAGCAGTCGCGCAAGAACGAATTGGTGATTTTTCTGCGCCCGGTGGTTCTCAAGGATCCCACGCTGGATGGCGATTTCAAGGACTTCCGGCAGTTCCTGCCGGATCAGGATTTTTTCTTGCGCCCGAATCCGCTTGAGCCACCGCGGGTGGGCGACAGCCGCCGCCCCGTCGGCGAATCGGGCGCCGGCACTTCATCTCATTAGCGGCCGGAGGCTTCGATGAGTCTCCTGATGGACGCACTGAAAAAGGCGGAGAAGGCCAAGCAAGGTGCGGGCGGGGAAGCGTCGGCACCGCCCCCCGCCACGCCGCTCACGCACACCGGCGATCCGGCAACCGAGTGGCCGATCTTGTCGGCCGACCTGAGCCCGGCCGAGATTGAATCTGAACTAGGCTTTGCACCTGCCAAAGCGAAAAACACCAGCGCCGCGCCTGCGCCGCTGCCGGCCCAGCAAAAGCCCGCACCCGCGATCAGTCTGGAGCCCCTGCACTTCGGCGCTGCGCCAGCCGCCACGCCAGCGATTGCCGCGGCAACGCCGGAAGCCAAGCCGGCAGCCCAGCCCTTGCCAGCGCAGGGCGCCGCTACGGCTGTCCCAAGTGCCAGCCTGCAAGCTGCCGAGCGCCTGGCTGCGACGAGCGTATTTTCCGCCAAGCGGCCTGCCGCGGGTGTGGCTTCGCGCGCACCGTTTCTGGCGATCGTGGGCATCCTGCTACTGGCCGGGGCAGGCGGTACCTACTACTTTTGGTCGCAGTTGCAAGGTCCGACGGCGGCACCGGTGGCCCGCCCGGCAGGCGCGGCAATTGGCGTGATCAACGCCCCGGCCACGGCACCCTTGGCGCATGTTGCGCCGCCAAGCATGAATCAGGCGCCGGGTGCGACCGCGCAAACACCGGGACCTTCCCAGCCTGCGCCCGTGCAAGCCGGCATCAACGTCCCAAGCGCACCAGTGGCGCCCATGGTATCGATGGCGCCAGTTGCGCCGCTCGCAACGACTGCAAGCGGCGGCACTCCAACCGCAGCAAGCGCGATCGCAAGAACCGAACCTAAAGCGACGCCCGCCACCGTTGTTCCAGCGGCGCCGACAGCGGCAACCGCGCGCGGGTCCGCAAGCAGCGCGACCCAGCCCCCCGTGGTGGCGGGTACGCACAATCGTGCGGCCGCAGAGGGATTGCGCGCAGCCACCATGGCCAGCGCGCGCGGCGGTGTCCCGGTCGAGTCACCCTCCAACCTGCGCATCAGCCGCGACCGCGCGCCGAGCGGGATCGATCCCGCGGTCGCCGCCGGCTACGCCTCGCTCGCCGAAGGCAATGTCGAGGCCGCGCGTGATCACTATGCGCGCGCCCTTGCGGGTGACGCCAGCAACCGCGACGCGCTGCTCGGCATGGCAACCATCGCGCTGCGCAGCGGCAACACGAATGCGGCACAGGGCATGTACCAGCGCGTGCTGGAAATCTACCCGCGCGACCCTTATGCAAGCGCGCAGCTGAGCGCCCTGCGCAGCGGCAGCGACGCCGCCGGCGCGGAAAGCCGCGTCAAGAGCCTTTTGGCCAACGAGTCTGACAGAGTCGGTGCGGCGCCCCTGCATTTCGCGCTGGGCAATCAGATGGCGGCGCAAAACCGCTGGCCGGAAGCGCAGCAAGCCTATTTCAACGCCTTCGCCGCCGAGCCCGACAATCCCGACTATTGCTTCAACCTGGCTGTGAGTCTGGACCAGATTCGGCAACCGAAGCTGGCCTTTGAACACTACGCGCGCGCGCTCGAACTGGCGCAGAAGCGGCGCCCGGGTTTCGATATGGCGCGCGCCAAGGCGCGCCTGGATCAACTGGCAAACAGCATCAAATGAACGCTCCGGCCGGCAAGGCGGCGATCGGCGGCGCGGCGCCGCCATCCAAACCGCTGGGCCGGATTTTAGTCGAGCGCGGCATCCTGTCCGAAGACCAGTTGCGCATCGCGCTCAAGGAGCAGCAGCGCACCAATCAACCGCTCGGCAAGGCGCTCAAGAACCTGGGGTTCGTCACCGAGGCGACGCTGCGCGACGCGCTGTCCGAAAATCTTGGCGCCACCGGCGTCGACCTGGCACACATCATCATCGACCCGGCGGCCATCAAGGCGTTGCCGCCGGAATTCGCCAAGCGCCACATGCTGTTTCCGCTTGAACTGGATCGCCCGGGCCGCCGCTTCGCCGTCGCCATGGCCGACCCCAATAACGTGGTTGCGCTCGACCAGTTGCGCGCCCACTTGCTGGCGACCACCCACGAGCCATTCGAGGTGGTGCCGCTCTTGGCGGGTGAATCGGAAATCGCACGCGCCATCGACCAGTATTTCGGCTACGAACTGTCGATTGACGGCATCCTGAACGAAATCGAAACCGGTGAAATCGACTATCAGAGCCTGTCGACCACCACCAACGAATACAGCCAGCCGATGGTGCGGCTGGTCAACGCCCTGCTGGCCGATGCGGTGCAACGCAGCGCCTCGGACATCCATTTCGAGCCGGAACAGAATTTCCTGCGCATCCGCTACCGCATCGATGGCGTGTTGCGGCAGATTCGCGCGCTGCACAAGCAATACTGGCCGGCCATGGTGGTGCGCATCAAGGTGATCAGCCAGATGAACATCGCCGAGACCCGCGCGCCCCAGGACGGCAGGATTTCACTTTCGCTGACCGGGCGCATGGTGGATTTCCGCGTGGCCGCCCAGCCCACCACCCACGGCGAGAACATCGTGCTGCGAATTCTCGATCGCCAGCGCGGTCTGGTACCGCTGGACAAGCTGGGTTTGCAGGAAGAGCAGTTGGGCTTGATGAAGCTGATGATCGCCCGACCCGAAGGCATCATTCTGGTGACCGGTCCCACCGGTTCGGGCAAGACCACCACCCTGTATTCGATCCTCAATCACATCAACTCCGAGAGCATCAACATCATGACTCTCGAGGACCCGGTCGAGTACCCGATGAACATGGTGCGCCAGACCAGCGTGAACGAAGCCGCGAAACTCGATTTCGCCACCGGTATCCGCTCCCTGATGCGCCAGGATCCGGATGTGATCTTAGTCGGCGAGATTCGCGACACCGATACCGCCGAGATGGCGTTTCGCGCCGCCATGACCGGGCACCAGGTCTATTCGACCCTGCATACCAATTCCGCCATCGGCGCGATCCCGCGCCTGCTCGATATCGGCATCCTGCCCGACATCATGGCCGGCAATATCGTCGGGGTG
>JAYVWK010000198.1:0-4520 GCA_043786185.1 Burkholderiales bacterium | reverse complement strand
CCCTGCAGGAAGCCATAGAAGCGGTCGAAGCCGCGCGCCAGCGGCCAGTTGTGGAAGGGCCCGGCCGGGCCGGTCTCATGCATCGGCGCCAAGTGCCATTTGCCGACCATGTAGGTGCCGTAGCCGGCGGCGCGCAGCACTTCGGCGAGCGTCGCGGCCGTGCGCGGAATGGCGCCGCGCATGTTGGGAAAGCCGGTGTCGAAGTTGGATATCGCGCGCATTCCCACCGCGTGATGATTGCGGCCGGTCAACATGCAGGCGCGGGTCGGCGAACAGAGCGCGGTGGTGTGGAAATTGGTGAAGCGCAAACCGCCGGCGGCCAGGCGGTCCAAGTTGGGGGTGGCGATGGTCGAGCCATAGTTATTGAAGTGTGCGAAGCCGACATCGTCGAACACCACGACCACGACGTTCGGCGCGCCGTCGCGCGGGCGTGGCTGTGGCGGCCACCATGGGGTCGATTCGGTGACGGTGCGGCCAATATGACCCTCAAAACGAGACTCGTTCATGCAACTCTCCGAAAAATGACGTCACTTGCAGGCGTAAAGCACAGATATTAACGGTGCGGCCAAACGCAGCGAATGTTTCGCACCCGGGCCCTGAATCGGCGCTTGTGCATCGATGCGGTAGTGCGTCAAGGTCCCTCTTTACGTTCGGGTGTTCGCCGGCGCGTCTATCCGCCAAAGAAAGTCCCGCCAGCGCACCGCGATCCACACAGTGAGAGCCAGACCCAGAAGCGCGCATAGCGACCCGGTCGCCGCAAAGCCGATGCGGCCGATCAGCGGGCCGGCCAGCAGCAGCCCCAGCGGCAGGCCGCCGACGGCCAGCATGCGCATGCTCATGACGCGGCCGCGGATGTCCTCGGCGGAACTGCGCAGCATGATCGCAGCCAGCGGCACCATGCACATGGTCTGCGCGAAGCCAGCGAAGGCCAATGCGATGGCGCCGGTGGTGATGCTGCGCAAGTTGACGAATACCAGGATCAGGAAGAACCAGACCAGGGTGCCGACCAGCATCGTGCGGGCCAGATGCAAGGGCCTGCGGTTGGCGATGATGAAAATCGAGCCGCCCAGGCAACCTGCGGCAAAACTGGCGGCGAGGACACCGAGCCCGGTCTGGCCCGCGTGATAGATCTCCTTGGCCACGTAGGGCAGCAGGCCGAGCACGAAGGGATACGCCAGCAGGTTGCCGAGAAACGCGATCGCGGCGGTGGCCAGCAGTTCCGGCTTGCGCCACACATAGACGAACAGGTGGCGGAGGTCGCCCCAAGGGGACGCAGGTGGACGCGTTGGCGGGTTCGCAGCGGCCTGGCGCACGCGCGCAATGCCGAAGCTTAAGCCGAAGCTGAGTCCGTACAGACACAGGATCACGGCGTAGGCGGGTCCAACGCCGAATGCGGCGACCACGCCGGCGCCTGCCAATGCGCCGGCGATGCGCGAGGAGTCCGTGGTCACGCGCGACAGGCCCAGCGCGCTGATCAATTGCGCCGGCACCATGGTCTGCGCGATGATCGTGTTGCGCATCATCATGTCGGAGGGCCGGATCAAGCCGGCGACCGCGGTGACAACCAGCACAATCACCGGCGTCAGAGCGTCGGTGAACGCCAGCACCATCAGGAACGCGGCCATGACAAAGTAGGACGAGCGTGTGATGCACAGCAGTTTGCGATGGCCGATGCGGTCGCCGGCGACGCCGAACAGGGGCGAGACCAGTGCGCCGAAGAATTGCAGCGCGCCGAATAACGCGAGCATGCTTACCGATCCGGTCGCGACCAGTACATACCATCCCAGCACCAGGGTTTCCATCTCGAAGGCCCACGACATGGCCAGATCGGCGGGCCATTGGAAGCGGAAACTGCGGACCTGGAAGGGCGCGAAGGGTGGGGGTCGCAAGGGATACGAGGCTGGAATGCGGGGCCGCTTGTCGTTGGTCGGGTGGTGCCGGAGACACCGCTTTCCGGCGCCTGCGACGATCGGGGGTGCCAGTATGCGCTTGGCCAAGCATCATACGTCGATCGCGGCGCCGGCGGATGGATACCGGAAGTGGCTATATACAATACGTGTTCCAATGAAATCTCCGCCCGACAACGCCGCTGCCAAAGCGTCGCCCGCAACCGGGCTGCGCGGCCGTGTCGGTCGCCTGCGGCACCGCGCGGGCCGCCTGAATCCCGCGCTCAGGGGCATGCTGTGGACCATGCTCGCCGGTTTCATCTTCATCCAGCTCAATACGTTCATGCGGGTGCTGGCAATTGCGCTCGACCCCTTCCAGGCGATGTTCCTGCGCTATCTTTTCGGGGCGCTGGTGATGCTGCCGCTGGTTCTGCGCAGCGGGCTCGCTGCCTACATGCCGAACCGGATGGGGGCGCAGGTTCCGCGCGCGTTCGTGCATGCGGTGGCCCTGACGCTGTGGTTTGTCGCGGTGCCGTTCGTGCCGGTCGCCGACAACACCGCGATCGGCTTCGCGACGCCGATTTTCGTCATGCTGGGCGCCGCCGCTTTCTTTCACGAAGCGATGCGCCTGGACCGCTGGCTCGCTACCCTCATCGGCTTCGCCGGCGTGCTGATCGTGGTGTGGCCCAAGCTCTCCGGCGACGGCGGCTTCCATCACATGTTGATGCTCGCGTGCTGCCCCCTGTTCGCGGTGTCGTTCCTGATGACCAAGGCGCAGACCCGTTACGAACGCAGCGGAGTGATCGTGGTCTGGCAGGCGATCTTAGTCACCATGTTCAGCATACCGCTGGCTGTCGCGCACTGGACGGCGCCGACCACGATGCAGTGGATCGGTTTCCTGCTCTGTGGATTGTTGGGCAGTGCCGGACAGTTGTGCCAGACACGCGCGCTGGCCGTCACCGACATCTCGTCGACCCAGTCGATCAAGTTTCTTGAACTGATCTGGGCGACGTTCATGGGTTGGCTGGTGTTTGCCGATCCGCCCAGCGCGTCAACCTTGTCCGGTGGGGTGGTGATCGCGATCACGACGTTCTGGATTGCGCGACGAGAAGCGCGGCCGGTGCGCGAGTCGCGGGCCGGCAAGCCGCAATCCGGCGGCGGAGAAAATGGCTGACGGGCCGAATGATCTGCCGCAGTCGGATCGCGCAGCCTCGGCGCAACAGTCACAGCGCGGCCGGTCGCGGTTGAACCGCTCAGCGGTCGCCTCAGCGGCGCATCGTGATCGGCAACAGGCGCGGCCCGCGCACCGTGCCCTCGGACCAGGTGGTCTTCTTGCCCGGCGTTTCGCTGAAGTCCGGGAAGCGCGCCAGCCACTCCTCGATGGCGATGGTCATTTCCATGCGCGCCAGGTTCGAGCCCAGGCAGCGATGGCGCCCGAGGCCGAAGGCGGCGTGCGGGTTTTCGGCACGATCGATCAAAACCTTGTCCGCATCGGCGAATTTGGCAGGGTCGCGGTTGGCCGCCGGAAACGACAGCAGCACCTGGCCGCCGGGTTTGAACGGGCAGCCTGACAGGGTCTTCTCCTGCACCACCTCGCGCGCCATGGTCACCGGCGAATAAGCGCGCAGGAATTCCTCGATCGCCGTTGGCAGCAGGGCAGGGTCGGCCACTAAGCGCGCCCGGTCCTGCGGGTGCGTCGCCAAATGCCAAAGCGAAGCGCCGATGCCGCTCCAGGTGGTGTCGATGCCGGCGATCAGGATCAGGCGCAGCGAGCCCAGGATGTGCGGTTCGGTGAGCGGCTTGCCATCGATCTCGGCCCTGAGCAGGAAGCTCACCAGATCGTCGCCGCCCGGCTTGGCGCGGCGCAGTTCGACATGCTTCTTGAAGTAGGCGTTCTGTTCATGCATCGCCGCGATCGCGACCGCGGGATTGCGCACCCCTTCGATCAGCGTCTGGTGGATCCACACCCGATACAGGTCGCCATCTTCCTCCGGCATGCCCAGCATGTGGGCGATCACGCGTACCGGAATGTGCTGCGCGTAGTCCACCGCGCCGTCGCATTCCGGCGTGTCGCCGATGGCATCGAGCAGCGAGCGGCACACCGCGCGCGCACGGTCTTCGAGCTTGGCGATCTCCTTCGGTGCGAAGGCCGGCAGCAGGAGCTTGCGCGCCGGGGTGTGCTCGGGCGGGTCGGAGGTGATTGGCGGCCCCGGAATCAGCGGCAGCTTGTGCTCGCGCACGATCACCCGGCGCGAGGAAAAGTGTTCGGCGTCATAGGCGATTTCACGCACATCGTCGTAGCGGGTGGCGAAATAGGCGCCGTCCTGGAAACGCTGCGAGGTGGCGACCGGGCAGGTCTGGCGCAGGGTGTCCCAGATCGGGTACGGATTCGCTGTCCATTGCGGATCGAAATGGTCGAAATCGATGGCCCAGTCTGTCACCGGTGGTCGGCTTTCCATGCTCTCTTCTCCCTTAAGCGGTGGTGAGGCGAACGGCGTGTTCGGGGCAGTTGGCCACCGCCAGCCGTGCTTTCGGTTCGAGGCCGGCTGGCACGACGCCGTCGCCGCGCACCTGCGCGTTGCCTTCGTCATCGGCCTCGAACAATTCCGGCGCCACCAGGCAGCAACGGTTGTG
>JAYVWK010000197.1:0-7872 GCA_043786185.1 Burkholderiales bacterium | reverse complement strand
GTGCGCACCGTCTCCCGCCTTGCAGTGCATCGGCAGATCGTAGACGACGGTCTGGTGGGCCCAGACCAGGGCCCGCAATTCGCCCGGCAGCGTGAAGGTCAGCGGAAAGTGTTCGGCAGGCACCTGCTTGCGCAACTGCCGTTCCAGCCATTGCTGACTCCCATGGTGCTGACAGTGCGGGCAGTCGCGACTAGCCGCAAGAATGCGGCAAGCCTGATCGTCTGACCTGCCCGCCGAACTGATGATGCCGTTCGCACGAGGTATGCTCTCACCCCAGGCATCATCATCATTGGTCATGGGAGCACGATGAAGCAAATGCCACTGAAATTACAGCCATGGTTCGAAGCTCGGCAGCGCTTCAAGCTGACCCATGCCGAAGTTCAAATGGCGCGCGAACTCGGCATGAATCCGAAAAAGTTCGGCAGCCTTGACAATGCGCGCCAGGAACCATGGAAGTCTCCGCTAGGGGAATTCATTGCCGCCTGTTATCGCAAGAGCTTAGGCCGGGATGCACCGCAGCACGTGCTCTCGCTGGAAGAAGTCGTCACCCGAGAGCAAGACCGTGGCGCGCGAAAACTGGCAGGGAAGCGACATTCCCCTCCCGATCGGGCCGCGAATGAAATGCCGTCCTGATGAAACCAACTGCGCGCCCGCCCCACGACACGCGGCCTCTCGTGAAGCGCCTCCCGCGCGATTGACCTGCCACGCGTTGGTGGCGCGCCTTGCTGCGCCGCTGCGCGGTACGTCCCACGCGCGTCGCTCGCTGACCCGACCCCCTGCACGGCAACCTAGGAGATATCGCATGCTTCAGCTCAAACCGCTCGACCAGAACGTTCCGATCTTCCAGCAGATCAACGCCGCTGTCTCTCCGGTTGTCCTAGTCAACATATTCCAGGTCGCCGAGGAAGGCATTCCGGCTCTGCTGAAGGCCTGGCAAGCGGACGCCAACTGGATCAAGCAACAGCCGGGCTACATCTTGACAAATCGCGACCCAGTTGCATCGAGGCATTGCCGGCAGCACGGTATTCATGAACTATGCCGTGTGGGAATCGGTGGCCCGTTTTCGGACGGCGTTCACCCATCCCGAGTTCAAACAGGCGCTCGGCAACTACCCGTCGAGCGCCGTGGCGTCACCGCATTTGTTCGTGCGGCTCGCGGTGCCCAATCTGTGCGTCGGTCGGTAGTCGGCCGTCTCGACTGGCGCGGGCTCCAGGGCGGCGCCGCGTGACCAGAGGAACCTCAGACCATGGCTTACTCGGTGCGCATTTACGTCCTTGAGCCGGACGATATCGTTCGCCGGCTGTCGATCACGAAGTTCTCCGCCATGCGCGACGATCCGGCGAGGCAACGCATTCCGCGCTATGCGGGTCAACGAATTCGCAAGGTCGAGGCGGTCGTAGAGCTTCAGGATCGAAAGCCTGTCTGGATTGCCCGCCTTGCATACTCTATGCTCAGTTTTGACGGCGACGGGCAACTCGACAGTGATGCCTTTGCGCGGCATCAATTCGCACTCGTCGAGCTCGCGCTTTCCGCGCCTGAAAAACGCGCGACCAAAGTCATTGATGCACGCCGTCGCTTTGTCGCCCAGGGCGGGCGTTGGCGTCCATCGCCTTCACAGACACGCCTGCTTCACGAGGTCATCCTCGGGAAGGCCGGTTGCCTGCCGGTGTAGCGCCGGTGCCTGACCCCACAGGTGAACGCGGTCCCCGCCTGCTGGCTGCCGCCCCACTGCGCCACCGTCACCGACGAGAAGTTCTGGAACCAGTTTTGCGCCTGCACCAAGCCCTTGACTTGGCCCGTCATCGCGCGCGGGCCGACGTCGTGGGCGACAAACAGGAACAGGGCTTGGTTGACCAACCGTTCATGCGCGCGCTGGATCGCCTTGGCCTGGATTTCGGGGTCGAAGTTGTAGCGCACCACCTTGAAGATCGTGTCGAGTTCGGTATCCGGGCAGTAGCCACAGTTGGTCCCCTTGGGCGGCAGCAGACCGGAATCGACGTGGCGGATCAGCGCGGTGAACGGGTCCTGGCTGAAATAGGATGAATTGGTTGAGGTGGCGCCGCGGGTGCTGGCGTCCTTGGCGCCGGCGCGCCAGTTGGCCAGCAGCGCGTTCCATTCCATCACCTGCAGGTGGCCCTTGATGCCGACCTCGGCCAGGTTCTGCTGGATGAACTCGTTCATCGCCAGCGGCTGCATCTGGCCCGAGCCGAAGGTGGAGATGATGGCTTTCAGGTTAAGCGGCTTTTCCTTCGAATAGCCGGCCGCCTGCATCAGATTTTTCGCCTCCGCCGGGTTGTAACGCACATCGAATGCAGGCTTGCCGAACCACGGGCTGTTGGGCGGCGCCATGCCCTTGGCCTCGACCATCATGCCGCCGAGCAGCTTCTTCATGCCGGCGCGGTCGATGGCCAGGTTGGCCGCCTTGCGCACCCGGATATCGTTTCACGGCGAGCCCTCGATCCGGCTGAAATGCCACGGCCATACGTGCGGGTAGACGTTGCTGGAGATCTGCATGCCGGCCTGGCGCAGGCTGGCCAGCGCGTCCGGCGGCGGCGCCTCGACCCAGTCGACCTGGCCGGAGCGCAGCGCGGCGACGCGCGCGGACGCGCCGGCAGCAGCACCGTCCGATCGGCCTTCTGCACCCGCGCCTTGTCCCATTAATCGCGCTTGAACTAAACCGCTGCGCGGTGGAAGGAGCAAGCGCGGTGATGAATGGGTGCTGAAGCTTCTACGCTGTGACCGGGGGACGTCCCCGATCACAGTGAAGGAGGCTCGTGATGAGCCCATTACGCAAGCAGATGCAAGACGCGATGGTCCTGCGTGGATTCGCGGCGCGCACGCAGGAGTCGACCATCGCAGCGCTGGCCGCGATTGCCAAGGTCTAGCGGCGCTCGCCGGACGGGTTGACAGCGGAAGAAGTCGAGCGCTACCTGCCGCACCTGATCGAAGAGCGCAAGCTGTCGTGGTCGACCACCAACCAGGCCGCCTCGGCGCTGAACTTCCTGTATCGGGTGACCCTCTCTCCCGTAGCAATTCCGTCCGGCTCAAGGGCGCTTCCATAGCTCACCTCAAAACCGCACAGGTTACGTGCTAATGATCCGGACAACTCATTTGCTACTGACAACCGAGCGTTGTCCATCTTGACAACACGCCACCTCGGCTTCATACTCACAGCCCTGTGAAGGCAACCCAACTCGTTCGAAGGCGAATCGAATACACGGACGACAGGTTCGCAGAGGTTGTTGTCTGGAAACTTGATCGCCCAGTTCACGGATCAAAGCATTTGTACAAGTACTGATTGGCGTATGTCGTCAATGAATAGTGCGTTCTGCGGTATGACAACGAGACCGGAAAAGGCGATCATAGGCATTTGGGCAATCGAGAATTCGAGTATGCGTTTCGATCAATTGAGGCTTTGTTGTCTGATTTCCAAAGCGAAGTTCGGAGGTTGAATGATGAAGACAGTAATTCTTGACGTCCGCTCGCCGGAGGAGACCATGACGGATATCTTGGCGACACTGAAATCCGGAAAGCCGGAGAAGTACGCTCGGATCTCGTTCGCCACTCCGGAACTGCTTTGGAAAGTGCTTATGGCGAAACGTTGGGAATTGCTCAAAGCCTTGTGTGGCGCCGGGCCTGTCACATTTCGGGAGGCAGCACGCAGGGTCGGACGTGACGTAAAGGCAGTGCACACGGATGCCACTGCTCTGCTTAGGGCCGGAGTTCTTGATCGCACGGACGAAGGGAAAATTGAGTTCCCATACGAGGCTGTAAAAGTAGAGTTCTTGCTTCAAGCCGCCTGAGCGGGGCCTACAATTCCGTCAACCGGACCGTCAATACGCTAGCTTTTTGCCGTCCGATTACGTCCAACGTTGAACTAAACCGCTGCGCGGTGGAAGGAGCAAGCGCGGTGATGAATGGGTGCTGAAGCTTCTACGCTGTGACCGGGGGGCGTCCCCGATCACAGTGGAGGAGGCTCGTGATGAGCCCATCACGCAAGCAGATGCAAGACGCGATGGTCCTGCGTGGATTCGCGGCGCGCACGCAGGAGTCGTACATCGCAGCGCTGGCCGCGATTGCCAAGGTCTAGCGGCGCTCGCCGCAACGGCTGACAGCGGAAGAAGTCAAACGCTACCTGCTGCACCTTATCGAAGAACGCAAGCTGTCGTGGTCGACTACTAACCAGGCCGCGTCGGCGCTGAACTTCCTGTATCGGGTGACCCTCAAACGCCAGCAGAACAGCGTCGAGATTGCGCGGCGCAAGACCCAGGCCATCCAGCCGAAGATCCTGGCGGGCGAAGCAGTCGCCGCCCTGCTGGAAGCCAGGCGCGCGGTGCGCCAGCACGCGCTGCTGACCACCACCTACGCCGCCGGACTGCGGGTCGCCGAAGTGTGCGCGCTCAAGGTCAGCGACATCGACAGCGCGCGCATGATGCTTTGGGTCAATAGCGGCAAGGGCGGACGCGACCGCTACTCGCTGCTGTCGCCGCGCCTGCTCGACGTCTTGCGCGCCTGCTGGCGTGACGCCCGCCCCGGCGAATGGCTGTTGCCGATGCGCGACGGCTTGCGTCCGATCGAAACCGGCCAGGCGCAGAAGATGGTCTACGCCGCCAAGCGCGACGCCGGCATCACCAAGCAAGGCGGCATCCATACCCTGCGTCACGCCTTCACCACTCACCTGCTCGTAGCCGATGACGATGGCCGAGGGGCAATCGGTCAGCTATGTAAATCGCATCCTTGTCGCAGGCATTCCAGAAACCGGCAGGCTTATCCATTTTCATATTGCCTGGCTCGCGAAGTTGGCAGTCGATATCGCAATGGACATTGATACCCATCCCACTTCGCTGCCACGTCCAGCGCGGGCGACCGGGAGTTGGTGGATCGACGGAGCGGTCTGACAACATGCCCCAACCCTGCGGTCGACCCCGTTCGCTTCGCCCTCTGGACGCTGCGCGATGAAGCCGCGCAGCGCCGGTCACCTGGAACGTTGTGACTCTCCATATCTACGTATGGCGTTTTGTATGGGCTAGTGCTACTCTGTGTCGATGGCAAATACTCGCTTTGCTTGGGATTCCGACAAGGACGCGGATAATCAGGGAAAGCACGGAGTCTCCTTCTCGCGCGCCCAATATGCCTTTGCGGACCCGCAGCGCGTGATTGCCAAGGACGAGACACACAACCAGACCGAAGAGCGGTTCTATTGCTTTGGCGAAGTTGATGGTGGTGTGCTCACAGTGCGGTTCACTTACCGCGCTTCGGTTATTCGAATCATCGGCGCCGGTTATTGGCGCAAAGGAAAGGCCATCTATGAGCGCGAAAATCAAATACACCGATGAGCCCCTTGGCAAGGTTCAGGTGGTTCCCGACCTCCTTCCTTCGCCAGCCGAATTGGCATTTCGTGAAGAAGGTGTGAAGGTAACCTTGGCTCTGAGCAAGAAGAGTATCGAGTTCTTCAAATTAGAGGCCACAAAGCATCGCACTCAGTACCAACGCATGATTCGGCGACTTCTCGATGCTTATGTTGACGGCCAAGCCCCAACCCGGCAGTCCACACGCACGCTGCGCGATAAAGCCGCGCCGCGCCGGTGACTTCCACGTTGGGGGTCAATGCTCCGAATGCGCGTCAATTGGGATATTTCCTGCGCAAGGTATTGCCATGGAACTGACTGCTGTTTTTGCTCCCGCCGAAGATGGCGGCTACAGCGCACTCAACCCCGAGACAGGCACCACCACTCAGGGCGAAACAGTCGAAGAAGCAGTTGCCAATTTGAAAGAGGCGACGGCACTCTATCTTTCCGAGTTCCCACTAAATGCTGCCGCGCACCCCGTCGTCACCGTGTTTAGCCTGCCTGCGCATGCCTAAGCTGCCGCTCGCTTGCGGGGCAACGATCGTCATAGCCCTTGAGCGACCCGGTTTCGCGAAGATTCGGCAATCCGCTAATCAACATCCTGCGCCGCATTTTCGGCGGTCTGCCAGGCACTGCCCAAGACCCGCTGTTCGGGGCGTTGGCGCGCCGCGCTGGTTTATGGGCAGGACAAATGACCTGGGAACATGCGCAAGTTCCGTTCGCGCTTACGGTCCATCGTGCCGAAGAAGTTCCCTCGCAGTCCGACCGCACCGTGTTTGAAGCGCTGCGCCGCAGTTACCCCGCCATGCGTTCATCCCTTCAGGGCGCTCTGGATGAGTTGTGGAGCGCCGCACGCGAAACCGCGACGACTGGCTTGCCGGATGTTGGTGGGTCTTTGGATTTGTGGGTCAAGCTGCAACTGCAGGGCATAGGCTTGCATGATGATGGTCATGCGGAACTGATCTTTGGCTTCCTTGACCCAAACCTCCCCGAAGGGGCGTTCATCGTCTCTGTGCACGGCACGTCGGTCACGCCCGTGGAGTACGTGCGTGAGCGCGCTGACGCGCCGCCACCGGCGCAATCAGGCCTGCCTTGCGCGAGCTACTTGGCTCTCGCGAAATCGAAGGAAACAAGACACAGGAGCATGTAAATGAGCATCGCAAAAGCCCTGTTTGCCATCGCCGGGTTCGCGCTCGGCGCGTCGGTGGCAGCCCAGCCTTATCCATCGCGGCCGGTGACCATCGTCAACGGTTTTCCGCCAGGCGGCGTGACCGATACGGTGTTGCGCCTGATCGCCTCCAAGCTCTCCGATCGCCTGGGTCAATCGGTGGTGATCGAGAATCGCGCGGGCGCCGCGGGCACGATCGCGGCGGCGGCGGTGGCGCGCGCCGAAGCGGATGGCCACACACTGCTGTTCGGCGTTGCCGCCAATCTTGCCGTGGCGCCGGCGACTATGAAGAGCGCGCCCTACGATCCGGCCCAAGCGTTTGCGCCGATCGTCGAGGTCGCGCGCGGCCCCTATATCTGGATGGTGAAGCCCGCGGTGCCGGCTAAGACCATGCAGGAATTCATCGCCTGGGCCAAGAAACATCCCGGCAAGCTCAACTATGGTTCGCCCGGGCAGGGTAGCGTGCATCACCTCGCCGGCGAGATGCTCAAGCAGGCAACCGGCATGGAGATGACGCATGTGCCATACAAGGGTGGCGCCACCACCTACACCGCGATGCTGGGTGGGGAGATCGACGCCATGTTCGATGGCATGCCGGTGCCGCTGCCGCACATCAAGGCCGGCAAGATTCGCGCACTGGCGGTCACCGGGCCGAAGCGCCTGACAGCGCTGCCGGACGTTCCCACGCTTGCCGAGCAGGGTGTGGCCGGGCTCGACGTGCACTTCTGGTGGGGCATAGTCGGGCCTGCGGGCCTGCCGAAGGACATCATCGCCAAGCTCAATGCGGAGATCGCACGGGCGCTCGGCGATCCGGAGATGCGGGTGACGTTCGCGAAATGGGATATCGAGTCGACCCCAGGCACGCCCGAATCCTTTGGCGCATATATTGCGCAAGAGTCGGCGCGCTGGAAGATGTTCGTTGCGAAGTCCGCCCTCAAGCTCGAATAGGCCGTACTTGCGCCTGCCAGTGAGCGCGCCTACTGCTTGGCGCCTTCGCCCAAGCGGCGACCCACGCCCACCGCGTACGGTGCCGCGCGCGCGGCCAGCATCGGATCGGTCGAGGGCTCGACGCCCTTGGGCAGCAGCGTCGGGATGAAGGTGATGCCCACGCATTCGCCGGTCGCGTCGGCCGAAACCGACTTGATGGCAAGGCGGCCCATGTTCACCTTGCGGCGATCGTCAGGCAGCGGCACTATTGCACTGTCGATTCGGTCGCCGGGCTGCGCCAGCTGCAACCTGAAATCAAAGGCCACGTTGCCGGCCACACCTGCCGCCACCCGCTGGCGCAGCTCGTCGAAGAGGAAGCTGGGGCCCTTTGCCCGGGCTTCGTCGTCGGAGAGGCTGGTGACCCCGCCC
>JAYVWK010000196.1:0-3839 GCA_043786185.1 Burkholderiales bacterium | reverse complement strand
GATCGAGTGGGAATGACCCAAATTGTATTCAAAACTATTGACTATTTGTCGATTTTTGCGTATGTTATGGCGTGGCCTCCATTGAGTCTTACCTCGACGATCTGCTCAGGCATGGCCGCGCTTACTTCTCCCGGAATGATGTAACCGCTGCGCTGGCCCTAAAGCCGCACGCACTGGCTGCGGCGCTCACGCGAGCAATCAACAAGAATCGCTTGGCGAACCCCCGGCATGGCTTCTATCTCGTCCTTCGCCCCGAAGACCAGATCGCCGGCGCGCCAGACCCTGTGAAGTGGATCGACCCGTTGATGAAACATCAGGGGATCGACTACCGCATTTCGTTGCTGCGCGCGGCGGCATTCCACGGCTCGTCGCATCAGGCCAGCATGGTCTTCCAAATCGTCGTCCCGAGGCAGTTGCGTAACTTCGACCTGGGTCGTCACCGCCTCCAGTTCCTTTATCAGGGGCCCGAGGCATTCGCTCAACTCAACAAGCCCGATCTGGTCGGTCAGATGAAGAGCGATGCCGGCTTCGCAAAGGTGGCGGGTGTCGAGCTGACGCTGCTCGACTGCGTGCGGTACTTCCACAAGGCGGCCGGAATGAATGGCGTCGCGCAGATCGCCAGGGATATCGGCGCAAATGCCAATCCGCGCGCGCTGGCAAAGGCGGCTGCCGCGTACGAAAACTCGGCTGTACGTCGGCTCGGCCATTTGCTCGAACGGGCGGGCCACGATCGCCAAGCCCGTGCGCTGGAGCCATTCGTCAGGCAAGCCAAAACGACGCTGCCACTGGATCCCTCCGTGAAGCCAATCGTGGCCGCACTGGCGCAGGTTCACGAGAGAAACGCCAAGTGGAAGCTCATGATCAATGAAATGTTGGAGGTCGCAGAATGATTCCAACGGCATTCCTGCAGGCGTGGAGTGTCAAGGCGCCTTGGCCGGACTTGAGACAGGTCGAGCAGGACCTGATCATCAGTCGTGCGCTGTGCGACCTGTTTAATGCGCCGACGCTGAAGGACAAGGTAGCGTTCCGGGGTGGAACGGCAATTCACAAACTCCTGTTCAAGCAGCCCCTGCGCTATTCCGAATATATCGACCTCGTGCAGGTGAATGCTGAGCCCATCGGTACGACGGTCGACGCGATCCGCGAAGAGTTGTCGTGGCTTGGAAGATGTCAGCGCGAGCAGGCAGGACACTCGATGCACATGGTGTTCAAGTTCACACCCGAGGTCGATTCCCAGGCAATGTTGAAGCTCAAAGTCGAGATCAACACCCGGGAACACACGAACCTGCTCGGCATCAAACGGTATCCCTTTGCGTTCGAAAATGATTGGTACAGCGGAACGACCGAAATCGCGTCTTTCGAGCCCGAGGAACTGTTCGGAACGAAGTTGCGCGCGCTGCTGCAGCGGCGCGCGAGCCGCGACCTGTTCGATTTGCATCAGGGATTGGAACAACTCACGCTGGCACCGGAAAAGATCATTGCATGCTTCGACTACTACCTGGCGCTGGAGGGCAAGCCGATCACGCGTGCGATCGCTGAGCAGCGCATGCTGGAGAAGCTCGCTCGGAGCCTCACAGAGGACATCGCGCCACTATTGCAGGCGGGTGTTCGTTTTGGCGGTGCGGATGCGATCCATGCATTCGAGCGGGTATGGATCGAACTGATCACCAGAATCGACGGAGAGAGGTGGAAACTCACGGAACCGGTGCTCGAAGAATTGCGCGCAAAGAGATTTCCGGGACTTCTGATGTCACGGGACCATTTGCGACGCAAGTGATCATATGGACGGCTTGAGTACTGATAGGCGTGCACCGGCCGAGGTGGTTTGCTCATCAACTTCCTGGTGTCTGTGCTTGCGGCGCAAGCGGCTCTGATTGGAGCGGCAGATCGTCGTCGAAATCGAATGGCAACTGCAAGGATGCTCTTCGCAGCGGAAACGGGAGCCACGGTGCAGCGATGAATCGACCTGCATGTCCAGCAAGGGGATGGACCACGGCGCCTTCAGTGCGCGTTGTCAAGCCGAAGGTCGCCCACCAGGGATGTAGCGACGGCTTCTTCAGCGATGGCCAAGCCAACGCGCTGCATCGCAGGGGCCAACGCGGCATCCCAAGACGCGACGACGCAGGCGTTGGTCAGATCGCGCCGCGTGTGCGGCGCGCTTGCCGCCGCGGCTTCGTAGTCCGGGGCGCCGAAACGCCACGGATCTGCTCCCCAGGTGCGTATCACGTGGTTGGCGATCTGCACGCCGGGCCAGTCGAAGTCGCCGTGATAGCGCAGACGGGCGCCGGCCCGGGCCAGTTGTCTCAGCAGTGTTCGCTGCGCTGCTGCCGGCATGCCGTCAGTGCAAACCAGCGCGGCACAACCGACGCCCAGGTGATCGGCGGCGATGGCGACCAGATTGGGGTTCTCGCACACGAACACCGTCCGGTCAGTCACGGCCCAGTTTGGCGGTGTGCGCAGCAGCCGGCGCAGCGAAAGGTAGGCGGGTTCGCCGAGTGTGCACACGGGTACCTCGTTGGACTGAACAGGCAGATTGAGCAACAGCGCCGGGCGAGCCAGTTCATTGACCAGCACGCCGGCCCGCGCCCAGATGTCACGGGTGTGTTCGTCCGGCGCGTCATCGGAGTCGTCGATGCTCGACTGAGCCTTTTCGATCTGGCGCCAGGTGGCCAGGACCAACGTTGCAATGGCTTGGCCGGTGTCCAGCGCATGCGCGTTGCCCAGCACTTCCGCCGCCAGTTGAGCGCGCGCCAAACCGCCTGCCGGCAGTCGACGCAGCACGGCTTGTGCAGCCTTGAGCAGGTGCTCCCCGGCCAAAGTGTCTTGTCGAGCCAGGCGCTTGAGCAATCCGAGCGCGGCCGATGCCTGCAAATAGCTCGCGAGCGCCGGGTGCGCGCAGGCCGCGACCACGGCTGACCAGCCGGCCTCGGCCTCGGCGCGAATCGATGCCAGGTGCACGATGGGCCCGTCGATGTGTTCCAGCGCTTCCCGCAGCGAGCCCACGATTCCGGCGTCGCTCAGCATGGCATCAATCAGAGCGACGTCGATCTGCATCGACTTGGTGATCCGCGGCGGGCGCCCCGTGAGCAAGGCCAGCGTTTCGCGTTCGGCAACGCTCAGCGAACCCAGGCGCAGCAGGCCCGGCGGCGCCCCCGGCACAGCACGCTCAAAATGGCGGCGCAGACGCTGGCGCAAGGCTGCCAGTTCGTTGCCGCCAAGCAACTTGTGCAGACGCGGATCCATGCGATTCATGCCTATGCAAACCGCCGGTCCGGATCGTCTTCGCGCCGCTTGGCCCGGCCGTCCCAGGTCCAACGCGAGACGAACACTGCGTCGATGCCTTCGCGTCGCTGCAACTGGCAGATTGAAACGCCGGGCAATTCGGCATAGCACGCCCATTCGCGCTCGCTGGTGATCACGCAGTCGAGGTCGAACTCGCGGATCAGCCCCATGCAGTGGGCTCGCGCCGCATCGTCGATACCGGCGAAGGCTTCGTCGAGCAGCATCAGGCGCGGCGCGTGCGGGTTGCTTCCCTGGCTGTAAAAACTGGCGATGGCGGCGAAGAGCGGCACCGTCAGGCCCAAGGCGCGCTCGCCGCTGGAGGCTGGCCCCGAGAGCTTGCGCCATTGGCCGTCCTGCAGCCGCTCGACGCGGAAGCGGTGCCAGCGGCGGTAGTCCAGTGCCCGCGTCAACTGGTCGACCATGCTGCCGCCATCGCCGCCGAGTCTTTCCGCATCCGGTTGCACATGGGCGCGCTCGCGCTCGGCGCTGATGCGCTGTTGCAGCATCATGCCGACGACACGCCGGTCTTCGGCCGACCAGAGGTCCGCGCTGGTGTT
>JAYVWK010000195.1:0-7714 GCA_043786185.1 Burkholderiales bacterium | reverse complement strand
CGCCCCCGGCTTCGTAAATCGAGACCTCTTCGGCGGTGTCGAGGCGGCAGGTGACCGGCACCGCGACGCGTTCTCCGTCGCGGCGATGAATCACCAGGGTCAGGTCGGCGCGTGGCGTGGGCGCGCCTTCGACGTCGAAGGTCTCGGTGCCATCGATCTTCAGGGTCTTGCGGGTGGCGCCCGACTTGAACTCCAGCGGCATTACGCCCATGCCGATCAGGTTGGTGCGGTGGATGCGCTCGAAGCCTTCGGCCGCGATCGCCTCGACGCCTGCCAGGCGCACGCCCTTGGCGGCCCAGTCGCGCGACGAGCCTTGACCGTAATCGGCGCCGGCGATGATGATCAAGGGCTGCCTGCGCTCCATGTAGGTCTCGATGGCTTCCCACATGCGGACAACCCGGCCGTCAGGTTCGAGGCGTGCCAGCGACCCGGTCATGGCTTTGCCATCCGCAGGGCCAGGATCGATCGCCATTTCGTTCTTGAGCGTGGGGTTGGCGAAGGTGGCGCGCTGCGCGGTCAGGTGGTCGCCGCGATGCGTGGCGTAGGAATTGAAGTCCTCTTCTGGCAGGCCCATTTTCGCCAGGTATTCACCGGCGGCGGAATCGCGCATGATCGCGTTCGAAGGCGACAGGTGATCGGTGGTGATGTTGTCGCCGAGCACGGCCAGCGCGCGCATCGCCTTCAGGGTGCGCGGGCTGGCGGCGAGCGCACCCTGACCCTCGCTGTCCCAGTACGGCGGGCGGCGAATGTAGGTGCTTTGGGCGCGCCAGGCGTAGAGCGGGCTGATCTTCGCGCTCGACCCGGCACGTGCCTCGAACATCGGGATATAGACCTGCCGGAACTGCTCCGGCTTCACGCTCGAGGCGACGATGGCATCGATCTCTTCGTCCGCGGGCCACAGGTCCTTGAGCGTGATCGGCTTGCCGGCGGCGTCGTTGCCGAATGAATCCTGCTCGATATCGAAGCGGATGGTGCCCGCCAGCGCGTAGGCCACGACCAGGGGGGGCGATGCGAGGAAGGCCTGTTTCGCATAGGGGTGGATGCGACCATCGAAATTGCGGTTGCCCGACAATACCGCAGTGGCGTAAAGATCGCGCTCGATGATTTCCCGCTGGATCGCGGGGTCGAGCGCGCCCGACATGCCGTTGCATGTGGTACACGCGAAGCCGACGATGCCGAAGCCCAATTTTTCCAGCTCCGGCATCAGGCCGGCTGCCTCCAGGTACAAGGCGACGGTCTTGGAGCCTGGTGCCAGCGAGCTCTTGACCCAGGGCTTGCGGGTCAGGCCCAGCCGGTTGGCGTTGCGCGCCATAAGGCCTGCCGCGATCACGTTGCGCGGATTGCTGGTGTTGGTGCAACTGGTGATCGCGGCGATGATCACCGCGCCGTCGGGCATTAAGCCCGGCACCGATTCCCAGGGCCTGGCGATGCCCTTGGCCGCAAGCTCCGTAGTAGCCAGGCGCGCATGCGGGTTCGATGGGCCGGCCATGTTGCGCACCACACTGGACAGGTCGAACGTGAGAACGCGTTCGTACTCGGCTTGGGCTAGCGTGTCGGACCACAGGCCGGCCACTTTGGCGTAGGTTTCAACCAGTCGCACCTGTTCGTCACTGCGCCCGGTGAGGCGCAGGTAGGCGATGGTTTGTTGGTCGATTGAGAACATCGCCGCAGTGGCGCCATATTCCGGTGCCATGTTGGAAATGGTGGCGCGGTCACCCAGTGTCAGAAGCGCAGCACCGGTGCCGTAAAACTCCAGATAGGCCCCCACCACCTTCTGCCGGCGCAGGAACTCGGTCAGCGCCAGCACGATGTCGGTGGCGGTGATTCCAGGTTGGCGGCGGCCCGTGAGTTCGACGCCGACGATGTCGGGCAGGCGCATCCACGAGGCGCGGCCCAGCATCACGCTCTCGGCTTCGAGGCCGCCCACGCCGATGGCGATCACGCCCAGCGCATCGACGTGGGGGGTGTGGCTGTCGGTACCGACTAAGGTATCGGGGAAGGCGACGCCGTCCGTGGCATGGACCACCGGCGACATTTTCTCCAGATTGATCTGATGCATGATGCCGTTGCCGGCCGGGATCACTTCGACATTCTTGAATGCGAGCCGGCTCCATTCGATGAAATGGAAACGGTCTTCGTTGCGCCGGTCTTCGATGGCGCGGTTCTTCTCGAGTGCCTGCGGGTCGAAGCCGCCACTCTCCACCGCCAGCGAATGGTCGACAATGAGCTGTACCGGCACCACCGGATTGACCTTGGCCGGGTCGCCGCCGGCGGCGGCGATGGCGTCGCGCAGGCCGGCCAAATCGACCAGCGCGGTCTGCCCCAGGATGTCGTGGCACACCACGCGGGTGGGGAACCAGGGAAAGTCGAGATCACGCCGGCGTTCGATCAGTTGCGTGAGCGAAGCTGCAAGCTGGGCCGGAGCGCAGCGCCGCACCAGGTTTTCCGCCAGCACGCGCGAGGTATAGGGCAGCTTGTCATAGGCGCCCGCGGCGATGCGCTCGACCGCGGCGCGCGCATCGAAATAGTCAAGCGAGGTGCCAGGCAGGGGCTTGCGGTCGGCGCTGTTCATGGTGTGAATCGGTGTAGGCAGGTCAACGGGTTTTCAGCGGGACAAATTTGCGATCGTCCGGGCCGGTGTAGTTGGCGGTCGGGCGGATGATCTTGCCGTCGATGCGCTGCTCGATCACATGGGCGGCCCAGCCGGCGGTGCGCGCGATGACGAAAATCGGCGTGAACATCGCGGTAGGCACGCCCATCATGTGATAGCTGACGGCCGAAAACCAGTCGAGGTTGGGGAACATTTTCTTGGCGTCCCACATCACGGTCTCGAGGCGCAGGGCGATGTCGAACATCTTCATGTCGCCGGCATCTTTCGAGAGTTTGCGCGCGACTTCCTTGATCACCTTGTTGCGCGGGTCGGAGATGGTGTAGACCGGGTGGCCGAACCCGATCACCACTTCCTTCCTCTCGACACGGGCGCGGATGTCGGCTTCGGCCTCGTCGGCCGATTCGTAGCGCTTCTGCACCTCGAACGCCACCTCGTTGGCGCCGCCATGCTTGGGGCCGCGCAAGGCGCCGATACCGCCGCAGATCGCCGAATGCATGTCCGAGCCGGTGCCGGCGATCACCCGGCAGGTGAAGGTCGAGGCATTGAATTCGTGTTCGGCATACAGGATCAGCGAGGTATGCATCGCCTTGACCCAATCGTCCGCCGGCTTCACGCCATGCAACAGATGCAGGAAATGCCCGCCGATGGTGTCGTCATCGGTTTCGACCTCGATGCGCTTGCCGTTGAAGGCGTAGTGGTGCCAGTAGAGAAGCATCGACCCCAGCGAGGCCATCAGTCGATCGGCGATGTCGCGCGCGCCGGGGTGGTTGTGATCATCCTTTTCCGGCAAGGCGCAGCCCAGCGCGGAGACACCGGTGCGCATCACGTCCATCGGATGGGAAGCCGCCGGCAGCGCTTCGAGCGCCGCCTTGACCGCGGCGGGCAGGCCACGCAAGGCCTTGAGCTTCTTCTTGTAACCTGCGAGTTCGGCGGCGTTCGGCAGCTTGCCGTGCACCAGCAGGTAGGCGATCTCCTCGAAAGCGCAGGCATCCGCGATATCGAGTATGTCGTAGCCGCGATAGTTGAGGTCATTGCCGCTGCGCCCGACGGTGCATAGTGCGGTGTTGCCGGCGACGACGCCGGACAAGGCAACCGATTTTTTCGGCTTCGGGCCCGCGGTTTGGGATGTTGGCTCGCTCATATGGGTCTCCTTGTGGAACGCTGGCCTATTTGCCCAAGCCCCTCGAAAACAGGGCATCGAGCTTGTTCTCGTATTCGTGGTAACCGAGGTAATCGTACAGGTCGGCACGGGTCTGCATGGTCGGCACCGCATTCTTCTGCGTGCCTTCGCGCCGCAGCACCTGGTAAAAATTGAGCGCCGCCGCATTCATGGCGCGGTAAGCGCCGCAGCAGTAAAGCGCGATATCGACGTTGACGCTGCGCAGTTCGTCGAGTGTAAAGAGCGGCGTCGATCCGAACTCGGTCAGGTTGGCCAGGATCGGCACCTTTACGGCTTGTTTGACCTTTTTGTATTGCGCCAGTTCAGTGATCGCTTCGGGAAAGATCATGTCGGCGCCGGCTTCCACGTACGCACAGGCGCGATCGATCGCCGCGTTCAGCCCTTCGGATGCCAGTGCGTCGGTGCGCGCCATGATGACAAACTGGGCATCGGTCTTCGCATCCACCGCGGCCTTGATGCGGTCGACCATTTCCCCTGTGCTGACAACCTCCTTGCCCGGTCGATGACCGCAGCGCTTGGCGCCCACCTGGTCTTCCATGTGTACCGCGGCGACCTCGGCCTGGATGAAGGTCTTGATGGTGCGCGCGATGTTGAAGGCGCTGCCCCAACCGGTGTCGATGTCGACCATCAGGGGCAGGGAACACACCGCGGTGATGCGGCGCGCGTCGGTCAGCACATCTTCCATGGTGCTGATACCCAGATCGGGCATACCCAGTGAATTCGCCGCCACCCCGCCGCCGGACAGGTAGACCGCCTTGAAGCCGGTGCGCTCGGCCATGCGCGCGGCGTAGGCGGTGATGGTGCCGGCCACCTGCAAGGGACTCTCGGCCTTGACGGCGTCGCGAAACTTGGCTCCTGCTGACATTCTGCTCATGCTGTTTCCTCAGTTGAAAAACGCCGCGGTCGCGTCCGCCGGCAGCGCAGCGCCTGTGCGTTGCGCGCGATCAAGCAATTGCCAGTAGTAGCGAAAACTGGCGCGATCATGCAGTTTGCCCTTGTGACCGACCGGGCCCCAGTGGGCAGCCTGCGCGGCAAGCAAGATCGCGGCGGCTTCGTCTATTTCATCGACATCCGGGCGCATGCCGCGCACGATCGGCATGATCTGGTCGGGATGGATGCTGTACTGCCGCAGATAACCGAACTCGGTGCGCGCGCGCCGGGCGTCGGATTCGGCCACGGCCGGGTCGCGGTATTCCTGCGTGATGCCGTGGATCGGCATGGCGCCCGCGCGCAAGGCGGCGGCGCTGATTTCCAGCTTGGCGCGGCGGATCAGCGGATGCTCGAATTGACCAGGAGAAGACATGGCCGCAGCCGGGATCGCACCCCGGTGCGAACTGATGAAGTCCATGATGCCCAGATTGACCCCCTGAATCTGCGGCAGGTCGACAATATCGAACACTTCGCGTAAGCCATTGTGGGTTTCGATCATCACATGCAGCGGGATGATGCGCCGATGGCCGCTTTCTTCGGCGACATGGTTGATCCATGAGGCGATCTTCAACGCATCCATGCGGCTGTCGCACTTGGGAAGGGTGATGTAGGCCAGGCGGCTGCCTGCGGCACGCACCACGATTTCGATGTCTTTCATGCAGTGCGCATGGCTGGCGTCGTGCACCCGTACCCCGGCACGGCCGTGGCGGTTGTCGCCGCCGGCGATCAGGTCGGCGACCATGTGCGCGGCTTCGGCCTCGTTGCCGGCGCGCGCGCCGTCTTCAAGGTCGCACAGCACGTCGAACAGCGGTACGTCATTCATGGCAGTCGCGCGCTGCTGTTCGAAGGCACGGCGGATGAATTTTTCATTGCCGGCGAAGTGCTCGCAGGCCGGAATCACCGGCAGTGCGACACCGTCGTTGAAAAGTACGTCGCGCGGATGGCTTGGCATGGAAACCGGGCGCCTCTGCGGCGCCCGTACTCTTTCAGGGCAGCAAATGCTTGACGCCGTCACGCTCTTCGCCCAACTCTTTCAGGGTGAAGTCCATGCGCTCGCGTGAAAAGGCGTCGATCTCCAGCCCCTTGACCATGCTGTATTCGCCGCCGGCGCAGATCACCGGGAAGCCGTACATGGTGTCTTCGGGAATACCGTAGCTGCCGTCCGACGCGATGCCCATGGTCACCCACTGGCCATTGGTGCCCATTGCCCAGTCGCGCATGTGGTCGATCGCCGCATTGGCGGCCGAAGCCGCTGACGACAGGCCGCGCGCCTCGATGATGGCCGCGCCACGCTTGCCGACGGTGGGCAGGAACGTGTCCTTGTTCCAGACTTCATCGTTGATCAGGTCCTTGATGGCCTGGCCGTCGACCACAGCGAAGCGATAGTCGGGATACATGGTGGGCGAGTGGTTGCCCCATACCACCAGTTTCTGGATCGATGCCACCGGCTTGCCCGATTTCGCCGCCAGCTGCGACAGCGCGCGATTGTGATCCAAGCGCAGCATGGCGGTGAAATTCTTCTTGGGCAGCGAGGGCGCGGACTTCATGGCAATGAAAGCGTTGGTATTGGCCGGATTGCCGACCACCAGCACGCGCACGTTGCGCGACGCCACCGCGTCGAGCGCACGGCCCTGGACGGTGAAGATCGCGGCGTTGGCCGCCAGCAAGTCGCGGCGCTCCATGCCGGGGCCGCGCGGACGCGCACCGACCAGCAAGGCGTAATCGATCTCCTTGAACGCGCTCATCGGATCGCCATGCGCGCTCATGCCGGCCAACAGCGGATACGCGCAGTCGTCGATTTCCATCATCACGCCCTTCAGGGCTTTCTGCGCCTTTTCGTCGGGGATTTCGAGCAGCTGCAGAATCACCGGCTGGTCGCGGCCGAGCATGTCGCCATTGGCGATGCGGAACAGCAAGGAATAACCGATTTGTCCGGCGGCGCCGGTAATCGCGATGCGAACAGGGGGTTTGGCCATTGGGACTTGCTCCTCGATCTTGGCGTTGGCGGGTAAGGGGATACTCCGACATCTTGCCATGTGCATCAGACAAACGGTGTAAGTGGCGGACGATCCCCCTTGTCACAGCGCGCTGAGTTTAGATAAAAAGCCTGCGCAAAGTCAAGTTCAGTCTTGTATCTTATATAAGACATAAAACAAGATATAGACGCAATCGCAAGGTTTGTGATTCAATCCGGCAAATGAATCCAGATGCAGCAACGGGCGCGCCCGGCTCGACGATGTATTCGCCCACGTTCAGCCCGCTGTACCGGCAAATCAAGGCGCTCATCACGCAGCGCCTTGAAGCGGGTGAATGGAAGCCCGGCGAGATCATTCCGTCGGAGATCGAACTGGCGGCGCGCTACAAGGTAAGCCAGGGCACGGTGCGCAAGGCGGTGGACGAACTGGCTTCGGAGAACCTGTTGTCGAGGCGCCAGGGCAAGGGCACGTTCGTGGCGACCCACACCGAGGCGCGCGCGCAGTTCCGCTTTCTGCGCCTGGTGCCCGACGAAGGCGAGCAGGGCTACCCCGAGAGCCGCATCCTGGAATGCCGACGCATGCGCGCCCCTGCCGAAATCGCGCGCCAACTTGATCTCAAACCGGGGGACTCGGTGGTGACGATTCGTCGCCTTCTGGCGTTTTCCGGTACGCCTTGCGTGCTCGACGAGCTATGGCTTCCGGGCGGCCTGTTCAAGGGCTTGTCCGCCGAACGCCTGACCCAATCCAAGGCGCCGCTCTACAGCATGTTCGAAAGCGAGTTCGGCATCAAGATGTTGCGCGCGCTCGAGAAGATCCGGGCCATACCGGCCGATCCCGACGTCGCCGTGATCCTCGGTGTTGCCGCCGGCACGCCACTCTTGTCGGTGGAGCGCCTCACCTTCACCTATGGCGACAAACCGGTTGAAGTCAGGCGTGGACTCTATGCAACGAATAGCCACTACTACAGGAACGACCTCAGTTGATGCTGTGCAGCATGGTCGGGATGTATAATTATTT
>JAYVWK010000194.1:0-7158 GCA_043786185.1 Burkholderiales bacterium | reverse complement strand
GAGCGCATCCCAAGCCGGGCGGATTACAAAAGATTGTCCATAAGTGCGCTCTCGCACACAGCAATGCGAGGCAGCGCACAGAAGACCGCGCCATGCATTGCGAAGATGCTCCTGCGCCCCTTCCCTGCACAGCGCATCGGGCAGGCAGTGGCGATCCGGCTTATCGGCCTCGCACAGGAAAGAGCGGCAGCAGCGCCCCTTCCTGCGCGATCACCGAGCGGGCGGAACTCCTCCCAGTGGTCATCAATCAGCCTCATGCATTTACTAAAGAAAGAACCAACATCATGAACAAATACCGGAAAACAGTAATGGCGGCAGCACTCGCCATGGCCGGATTCGGCCTTGCGGCTTCCAACCCCGCAAGCGCCGGATTCCTCACCATCAGGATAACGGACTCCAACGCCGGCTCCTACACATGCGTCGACCAGGATTCATGCGACACCAATAGCGCCGTGAATGCGGTCGGCATCAATGGCACGCTGGCGAACGCCGCCCTTGGTGCTACCAGTGTCTTCGACATCACCTCTCTCGGTGCATCGAGCAATTTCAGTGGCGGCGACCCGCTGTCGGCGATCATCACCAGCTCGGGTGGCATCGTCGCAAATAGGACGACGCCCGGGAAATCACCTTTGGTCGTGGAAATCAGCCAGACCGGCTGGACCAAGCCCACGGACCTGTTGCGCAGCCTTTATCAGGGTGCGACCACAGGCTTCACCAACTCGGGCATCGGCGATTTCATGCTGTTCCACGCATTGAGCGATCAGGCCAATCTGCTGTTCGCAGGTAATCCGGCCTTTACCCCGCCTGCCGCCAACGCCGCCAATCTGCCGACAGGAGCGGCCGACGATTTTGTAACGGCCTCGGTGAAATTCGACGCAAGTAGTGGCGATCCGGATTGCGGAGCGCCGGCCGGCCAACTGCAAAACTGTAACGGCAGCAGTTTACTGAACGCATTCAACGAAACCAACCCGTTCTCGCTCACCCAGCGCATGTCGTTCAACATTGGCGATAGCCCGATAGCTAACGGTTCCAACCGGATCGACTTCACCACTCAAGCATCGGAGTTTTCCTTCCCGGGCCAAGTACCCGAGCCTGGAACCATTCCGCTCATGGGTCTGGGGCTGATGGGCCTGTTGGCCATCGCGCGCCGCAAGAAAGTGTAAGGTCAAAGACTGAAAGCGGATCGAGCCAAAAGTTCGCATCGCGCGACGCGGCCCCGCCCCGGCAGGGTCGCGCCTGCGAGCACACAGTTGCGTTTCGGTGCAACGGCAACGCCTTGATTGCGGCGAACCTATGTTGTCAATCCACGCCCGCACATGGATGCACATGACTTGAATTGAAGGAAACCATATGCAAACCCATTCACCCGCGATAGCAGCGCCGTCCGGCTCGCCCGCGCCGCGCTGCCCGCTTTGCAACCGCAAGCTGGTGCGCACGCGGCGGCACCTGTCCGACCGCCTCATCAGCATCGTCACGCCTGTGCAACGCTATTGCTGCATCGACTTCGGCTGCCACTGGGAGGGCCGCGTGCGCGTGGGCGTAAGCGCCGCCACTGAGCGCGATAACGCCAGACTGAAAAGCGGCCCAAGGCCGCTCGCCTAGTTGCCCGCTGCGCCGGTGCTTGGCGCTTCAGCGCTCAACGCTGCCGGCATAGGGGCTGTCAAACGCGCAAACTTCGACGCGGATCAAACGGTGGACACGGCCTCGCAAGCCAGGCGCGAATCATGTTCGACATGAGCGTTCCGTGGTGGGAACTGATGCTGCGCAGTGTGCTCGTATTCGCCGCCCTGCTTCTCTTGCTGCGCCTGACCGGCAAGCGCTAGGTCGGGCAACTCGCGCCCAACGACTTGGTGCTGCTCTTGATCCTCTCCAACGCGGTGCAAAACTCGATGAACGGCGGCGACAACTCGCTGGTGGGCGGGCTGATCTCGGCGGTCACCTTGGTCGCCCTCAACTTCGCCTTGAGCAAGCTGGTAGCCAATAACCGCACGGTGGAACGCATGGTCGACGGCCGCCCGCAGATCCTGGTGCGCGATGGCGTGGTGTTCGAGCGCGCCTTGCAGGATGCCGGCGTCACCATCGAAGAACTGCGCGGCGCGCTGCGCCAGCATGGTGAGCCCCATGTGGCGGATGTGCATCTGGCGATTCTGGAGACCAATGGTTCGATCAGCGTATTGCCGCAGCAGGATCGACCACAGCAACACGATTGACGTTGATACTATTTTTAGTCCCTCCCCCCTTCAAGGGGGAGGTCAGGAGGGGGATGGGGGACTCGTCCCCATTGGAAACTACCCCATCCCCACCCCAACCCTCCCCTTGAAGGGGAGGGAGAAAAGCGCCGCGGCTTTTTGGGTAGCGCCTATGGGGATGGGTACTCGTCCCTCACCTTGCAGTGGAGGGACTCGCTCACAGTCCCGCGGGCGGCGCCGCTGCGCTGCCCAGAACCACCTCGACGGCATGTTCGCGGCGGTCGTCGATGAGCGCGATCAGCGGCTGTTCCTGGGGCACGCCGTCGACGCTGACGCGGGTTTCCGCGCTGCCCGCCGGCGCGCGCGACACCACGATGCGATACACCGTTTCGCGAAAGCGATAGCGCAGCTTGAATCCGGGCCAGTCGTGGCGCAGGCAGGGTTCCAGGCGCAGCGTGTCGCCTTCACGCCGCACCCCGAGCAACGATTCGACGATCAGGCGGTACATCCAGCCGGCAGAACCGGTGTACCAGGTCCAGCCGCCGCGGCCGCTGTGCGGTGCCAGCGCATACACGTCGGCCGC
Source organism: Burkholderiales bacterium (assembly GCA_043786185.1). Classification (GTDB taxonomy): domain Bacteria; phylum Pseudomonadota; class Gammaproteobacteria; order Burkholderiales; family JAEUOS01; genus JAEUOS01. The sequence goes on along the minus strand of JAYVWK010000194.1, from coordinate 4,386 downwards.
CATCACATATGGTTCCACCTTGTAGACGGCCACCCCGGCGGCGTCTTGTGCGTGCACCACCGGGTTGATCATGGCCGCCAGTTCGCCAGCGCGCCGCCCGTCGCCCAGTGCGGCGAAGGCCATTGCGGCCCAGATCGCTGCATGGGTGTACTGCCCGCCGTTCTCACGCACGCCCGGCACGTAGCCCTTGATATAGCCCGGGTTCTGCGCGGATTTGTCGAACGGCGGATCGAGCAGCTGGATCAGCCCGGCCTCGCGCCGCACCAGGTGGGTGTCCAACGATTCCATTGCCTGGCGCGCGCGCGCCGGCAGGCCGGCACCCGACAGCACCGCCCAGCTTTGTGCGATCGAATCGATACGGCATTCGGCATTGGCGGCCGAGCCGAGCGGGCTGCCGTCATCGAAATAGGCGCGCCGATACCATTGCCCGTCCCAGCCGTTCTGTTCGAGATTGCGCCGCAGTTGCGCGGCCTCGCCGCGGCAATGATCGACAAAGCCGCGATCGCCGCGCGCCGCTGCCACATCGGCGAAGCGCAGCAGCACGTGGTACAGGAAGAAGCCCAGCCACACCGACTCGCCGCGACCGTGCAGCCCGACCAAGTTCATGCCGTCGTTCCAGTCGCCACTGCCGATCAGCGGCAGTCCGTTGGCGCCGAATGCCAGGCCTTTCTTGATCGCGCGCACGCAGTGCTCGTACAGGCTTGCGGACTGCGCGGACTGCTCCGGCAGGTCGTAATACGAATCGGTCTCCGCCGCCACCGCACGCCCGCTGATGAACGGCAGGATTTCGTCCAGCACGGCAGCATCGCCGCTGGCCTCGACATAGCGACAGGTAGCCAGCGCCAGCCACAGGTAATCGTCGGAGCAATGGGTGCGCACGCCGCGGCCGGCCGGCGGATGCCACCAGTGCTGTACATCGCCTTCCTCGAACTGGTGCGCCGCGCACAAGAGCAGCTGCGCGCGCAGCAGTTGCGGCTCCCCATGAATGAGCGCCATCGCGTCCTGCAACTGATCGCGAAAGCCGAACGCGCCGCCCGACTGGTAGTAGCCGCTGCGCGCCCACATGCGGCAGGCGAGCGTCTGGTACATGAGCCAGCCGTTGGTCAGCACGTCCTGCATCGGGTCGGGGGTTTCGACTTGCAGCGCACCCAGGGTGTGGGTCCAGTAGGTGAATACCTCCTGCAGGCGGGTGCGGGCGGCGGCGGCGCCACGCGAGCGTTGCGCCAGATCGCCGGCCGCGCGCGCGTTGCGCCCGACGCCCAGGGTGAAGTTCAACTCGCGCTGGCCACCGATGGCCAGCTCGAACGGCACTGAAATCGCCGCGCACGGGTCGAAGCCGGCGCCCAGCCGGCCCGACAGGCGCTGCCGCCTAAGCGCCGCCGGCCGCGCCAGATTGCCATTGCGACCGATGAATTCGCCGCGGTCGCCGGTCACCGAGCGGATGCTCTCGCCGCAATCGAAAAACGCCACCCGCTCGGGGAATTCGGTGTTGTAGGGGTTGCGCGCGACTAAAGCGCCACTGGCGGCGTGAATCTCGGTGACCACATGCATCATCGATTTCGTCCGCAAGTCGCCCAGCACCCATTCGACATAGCCGGTGGCCGAGAGCCGGCGCGCGCGGCCGGATTCGTTGAACACCTTGAGCACGGTGAACTTGACCGCCGCGTCGAGCGCCACATAGACCCACACCTCGCTGCGAATGCCGTCTTCATTGTGTTCGAACACGCTGTAGCCGAAGCCGTGCCGGCTGATGTAGGGGGTGGCGCCGCGCGCCGGCAGCGGCATCGGCGACCAGACATGGCCGCTTTCATCGTCGCGCAGGTAGAGGGCTTCGCCGCCGCCATCGCCGACCGGATCGTTATGCCAGGGCGTCAAGCGAAACTCGTGCGCGTTCTCGCCAAAGGTATAGGCCGAACCGCTTTCCGATACCACCGTGCCGAACAGCGGATTGGCCAGCACATTGACCCACGGCGCCGGTGTCACCTGTCCATGCATGGTGGTGATCACGTATTCACGGCCGTCGCGGGTGAAGCCGCCCAGGCCATTGAAAAACAGCAGGTCCGGGCGCTGCGTGCCGGGTGCGCTGCGCGGCTCGTTGCGCGGCGCGCGCGTCGGCCTGAAACGCACCGGTAGCGCCTCGGCGCGCGCTGCGCGATCGACCTGCACGGCGAGCTCGCCGCGACCATCGCTTAACACCACGCGCGCCACGCTTTGCAGGAGGATGCGGTCCTCGGCGGAAATGTGGTTGGCCGGGCGCACGAATATGCCGCCGGCACGATCGATCACGCTGGCCTCCAAGCCGGCGGCGATTAAGCCCATGATCTGGTCATTGAGCGCCTGCCGGTAGCCGGTGTGATCCTCGTTCCAGATCACCAGATCGGTGACAAGCCCCTTCAGGCGCCAGTAGGCATGTGCGCGCACCAGCTGGCGCACCAGCTCGATATTGGCGGCGTCGACGATCTGCAGCAGCACGATCGGCAGATCGCCCGAAATGGCGTAACCCCAAAGCCCGGACTGCCCGCGCTGGTTCTGCGCTAAGATCGCCGCTTCGGCGCGCAGCGCGCCATTGGTGTAGACCACCGAGCCTGCCAGGCGCGTATACAGCCGGGCTTCGCTCTCGCTGGCATTGATCTGCTGCAGGATCACCTGGCTGTGGGTCCAGGCCAGCTCGAACACCCGATCGGCCAGCCGCCGGTCCTGGTATTTTTCCACCAGTGCGAGCGCGCCTTCGCGATCGGCGGCAACCCCGGTGACGATGTTGATGACTGCCGACTGCTCGGCTTCGAGGGTGATGCGATAGCGGATGGCCACGATCGGGTCGAGCACCGAGCCGGCGCTCCCGGACAGCTTGCCCGCTTCGACCAAGGCCTGCGGTGCGGCCACACCGTTGCCGCGGCCGATGAAGTCGCTGCGGTCGGTTTCATAGGAGATCTCGACGATGTTGGCGCCGTGCGCCGCCATCAGGTGCAGCATCCAGGGCGAGGCATCGCCTTCGGAGCGCGGCCGCCGATGGCACAGGATGGCCTGCCGTTCGGCCACGATCTCGGTCTCGACGAACAGGTTGGAAAACGCCGGATGCACCGCATCGTCGGTGGCCGCGGCCAGCACCACCTCGGCATAACTGGTCAATTCGATCACGCGCTGCGTGCGCGCGCGGTTGTCGATGCTGATGCGCCGCAGTTCGATATCGTCCTCGGGTGACACCGCGATCTCGGTATGCGTGTCCAAGTCGAAGTCGCTGCGGCGAAATTCGGCGCGCCCCTCCGAAAAGATCGCCTCGTAACTGTCGGCGCGGCGGCACGTCGGCTGGTGCGCGGTCGACCAAACGTGGCCGCTTGCGACATCGCGCAGGTAGCAGAAGCTGCCCATGCTGTCGGCGGTCGCATCCTCGCGCCAGCGTGTCACCGCGAGCCCGTTCCAGCGGCTGTAGCCGCCACCGGCCTGCGTCACCATCACGTGGTAGCGGCCATTGGACAGCAATTGCACCTCGATCGGCGTGCTGTCGGCGTCCGCGCACACCCGCAGCGCCGACACCGCATCATCACTGCCGCTTTTCTGCCAGGCGACTTGGGCGCTGTGCGCATGCAGGCCGGTTGCGCGGGGTACCCGCTCCTGCAGCAAAAGCGCGGTGGCGCGCAACAGCGGGTCGGCCGCGAAGCGTTTCTGCATCGGTTGGCCGTGCAGCAGATGGCCCAATGCCAAAAGACTCATGCCTGCATGGTGCGCCATGTACGAGCGCACCACCGCATACTGCTTGCCGCGCGGCACGCGCGCGGGCGTGTAGTCGATCGCCTCGTAGAAGCCGTAGCGGGCGCAAAACCCCTCCTGCGCCAAGCGCTGCAGGTTGGCGCAGGCGGCCTCCGGCGCCACCATCAGCGCCAGCACCGAGGCGTAGGGCGCCACCACCAGATCGTCGGCCAGCCCGCGCTTCAAGCCCAGACCGGGCACGCCGAAGGCCCGATACTGGTAATTGAGGCGTGCATCGGTGGTGTTGTAGCCGGATTCCGATACCCCCCAAGGCACGCCGCGCAGCGCGCCGTAGGCGATCTGGCGCTTGACCGCCGCCTTGCAGGTGGTGTCTAACAGCGTGTTGTCATAGGTCGGCATGATGAGGAGCGGCATCAGGTATTCGAACATCGAGCCGCTCCACGACACCAGGGTCGGGGCGCCGCCGGTTGCGGTCAAAAGGCGGCCGAGCGCGAACCAGCTTTCCTGCGGCAGCTTGCCCTGCGCGATCGCAACGAAGCTGCACAGCCGTGCTTCGGACGCCAGCAGATCGTAGTAGCCGGTATCGAGCCGGCGTTCGCTGACGTTGTAGCCGATCGACAGCAGCTTGCGGCCGGCGTCGTACAGAAAGTCGTAGTCGGGCACCGCGAACTCGCCGGC
>JAYVWK010000193.1:0-2746 GCA_043786185.1 Burkholderiales bacterium | reverse complement strand
CTCGCGCGGGCGTCCGATCGTCAACATGTTTCCCTTAATCGAGGGCGAAAAGGTCACCGTGGTATTGCCGGTCAAGGCCTTTGTCGAGGATCGCTATGTGTTCATGGCCACCAGCCTGGGCGTGGTCAAGAAATGCTCGCTGACCGACTTCGGCAATCGCCGCTCGGCCGGCATCATCGCGGTCGATCTGGACGACGGCGACTACCTGATCGGCGCCGCGCTGACCGACGGCAAGCAGGATGTGATGCTGTTCTCCGATTCCGGCAAGGCGGTGCGTTTCGACGAGAACGACGTGCGCGCCATGGGGCGCCTGGCGCGCGGCGTGCGCGGCATGATGCTGGAGGCAGGCAAGCAGGTGATCGCGCTGCTGGTGGCCGAGAACGAGCAACAAAGTGTGTTGACCGCCACCGAAAACGGCTACGGCAAGCGCACGCCGGTGTCCGAATACACGCGTCACGGCCGCGGCACCAAGGGCATGATCGCGATCCAGACTTCGGATCGCAACGGCCGGGTGGTGGCCGCGACTTTGGTGGACGCCAAGGACGAGATCATGTTGATCACCACTGGCGGGGTGATGATCCGCACGCGGGTGGCGGAGATTCGCGAAATGGGCCGCGCCACCCAGGGCGTGACCCTGATCAACGTGGGCGACGGTACCCGGTTGTCGGGGCTGCAGCGGGTGGTCGAGAGCGATGCCGACAATGGTGAGAATGGCGATGCACCTGCCGCACCGGAAGCAGATGCGGCGGACAGTGGCGACAAAGGGCCTTAAGCGCCACCAGGCCCGCGCTTCAAGGTCAAGTTCATTCTTCCGAAAAATGCGGAACTCATGACAAAGGCAAGCTATTGGCGCGGACGCCATGTCTTCGGTGAAGAGCAAAAGGCGAAGCGATGAGCGAATTGCCCCGGCTAAGGTCCGAAATCGACCGTCTCGACGACGAACTTTTGAAATTGCTCAACGCGCGCGCCGAGGTGTCCAAGAGGATAGGCGACACCAAACGTGCCGATGACCCGCAAGCGCCGGTGTTTCGCGCCGAGCGCGAAGCCGCCGTCTTGCGACGCCTGGAGGCCGCCAATCCAGGCCCCTTGCCGGCCGAGGCTGTCAGCCGCATCTTTCACGAGGTGATGTCGGCCAGCTCGGCACTGCAGCGGCCGATTCGCGTGGCTTATCTCGGCCCGGCCGGCACTTTTTCGGAAGCCGCGGTGGTGCGCCAGTTCGGCCGCTCGGCAGTGGCCGTGCCGTGCGCCAACTTCGACGAGGCATTCCGCCGCACCGAAACCGGCGAGACCGATTTTTCGGTGGTGCCGGTGGAAAATTCGACCGAAGGCACGATCTCGCGGGTGCTCGACCTGCTGCTCAACAGCCCGCTCAAGGTGTGTGCCGAGGTGGTGGTGCGGGTGCAGCAGAACCTGATGCGTGGGCGCGACGGTCGCGACGGCATCACCAAGGTGTATTCGCACGGGCAGTCGCTGGCGCAAACCCAGAACTGGCTCAACCGCAACCTGCCCGGCGTTGATCGGGTGACGGTCGAATCGAATGCCGAAGCGGCGCGCCTCGCAAGCCTCGATCTCGCCACCGCGGCGATCGCCGGGCACAACGCGGCGGAGAATTTCGGCCTCACGATACTTGCCGCCAATATCGAGGACGATCCGACCAATCGCACGCGTTTCATGGTGGTGGGCCATGCCGAATCGGGCGTATCGAGCCGCGACCGCACCTGGCTTGTGATGTCGGCGCCCAACGTGGCCGGCGGTCTTGTCAAGCTGCTGGCACCGTTCGCCGCGCACGGTGTCTCGATGACCAAGATCGAATCGCGCCCGGCGCGCTTGGCTTCGATGCCGGGCTCGTGGGAATACATGTTCTATGTCGACGTCGAAGGCCATCGCGACAGTCCCGGCGTCGCCGCCGCGCTGACCGAGCTGAAGTCGATCGCCCCTTATCTGAAGATCTTCGGCTCCTATCCGGTCGGAGACTACTGAGCGCACGCTTCCCGACCACTGCGCGCGTCGCGCCGTAACCCGATGCCTATTCCACCTTCCCTGCCTTACTAGTCCCTCAAGCATTGACTGTGACCATGAACACCACCGACTTGGCACCATCCTATGTGCGCGCGATCGCGCCCTACCAGCCCGGCAAGCCGATTGCGGAAGTGGCGCGCGAGCTGGGCATTCCCGAACGCGACATCATCAAGCTGGCGTCCAACGAGAACCCTTTGGGCTGCGGCGAGGCGGCCAAGGCCGCGATGCGCCGCGCGCTCGAGGAAGTGCATCTGTATCCCGACGGCGCCTGCTTCGAACTCAAGGCGGCGCTTTGCCGCAAATGGGGCGTTTCGATGGAAGCCATCGTTGCCGGCAACGGCTCCAACGATTTGCTCGACTACATAGCCATGGCATTCCTTGCACCGGGCGTATCGGCGGTGTATTCGCAACATTGTTTCGCGGTCTATCCGATCACCGTGCTGGCGCGCGGTGCGGCGGGCATCAAGGTGCCGGCGCGCGCCTACGGTAATGATCTCGATGCCATGCTGGGCGCGATTCGCGCCGATACCCGCCTGCTCTTCATCGCCAATCCCAACAACCCGACCGGCACCTTCACGCCTTATACCGAGATCCATGCGTTCTTGAAGCGCGTACCCGCCCATGTGATCGTGGTGCTCGACGAGGCCTACAACGATTTCCTGCCGCCCGAACTGCGTGCCGACACCGTGGCCTGGCTGGCGGAATTTCCCAACCTGGTGCTGACCCG
>JAYVWK010000192.1:0-2718 GCA_043786185.1 Burkholderiales bacterium | reverse complement strand
TACTGATTCCTTTTGTTGCGCAGTATGTTGACCGGGTGGATCCGGCGGGCGGCGAGATTGTGGTTGATTGGGGCCTGGACTACTAGTCCGGTGCGGGCGGGACGCGATGGCTGTGCGGGCGGTCAGGTTCGATGCGGTGACGCTGTTTCCCGCGATGTTCGAGACAGTAGCGGCGCTCGGGGTCACGGGTCGGGCGTGCGAGTCGGGAATCTGGTCGATGCACTGCTGGAATCCGCGCGATTTCACCGACAACCCGTATCGCACCATCGACGACCGTCCGTATGGCGGAGGGCCCGGCATGTTAATGATCCCGGCGCCGCTGGAAGCGGCGATCGGGGCGGCGAAGGCGGCGCAGGGCGATGCGGGGTTGGCGTCGCGGGTGATCTACCTGTCGCCGCAGGGCAGGTCGCTGGATCATGCGGGCGTGATGCGCCTGCGTGAGCGGATGCAGGGCGGGCAGGGCGTGGTTCTCCTGTGCGGGCGTTACGAAGGCATCGACGAGCGCGTGATTGAGCGCCAGATCGATGAAGAAGTATCGATTGGCGACTATGTGTTGTCGGGCGGCGAGTTGGCCGCCATGGTGCTGATCGATGCGCTGGTGAGGCAGTTGCCCGGTGTGCTGGGCCATGACGCATCGGCGCTTGAGGAATCGCATGCGGCGGGCTTGCTGGATTGCCCGCATTACACACGCCCCGAAGAGTATCGCGGGGTGCGGGTGCCGGAAGTGCTGTTGTCCGGCGACCATCGAAAGATTGCCCGCTGGCGGCTCAAGCAGTCGCTGGCGCGCACCCGGGCCAGGCGGCCCGACCTGTTTGCCGCCTGGTGCGGGCGCAAGCTTTCGAAGGAGGAAGAGCGGGTTCTGGCCGAATTAGTGGCCGAAGCTGGTGGTTGAGGAGACGAGAGGGCGATTCGGCCGGGACGGTATCAGAGCTGAACGAAGCACCAGGAAGTGGCAGTGGGACGGGCAGTGGAACAATTTTCGATGCGCGGCGCTTTCGTGTGAAGGCGCCGCGTTGCGAAACACCATCGTTGCGGTGAGTCGTGCGAACGCACGGCAAACCCACGGTCAATACAAACGGCGGCATCAGGGGCGCGGAATCGCTCCTGCTCTACCGCCAAGTCCTGCTTCAAGCAGGCCATAGACGAAAGGAAGCAACATGAACAAGATCATTGCGGAACTCGAAAGCGCGGAAATCGCGCGTCTCGGCAAGGTCATTCCGGTTTTCGCGCCGGGCGATACCGTGGTGGTGAACGTCAACGTCGTCGAGGGTGAGCGCAAGCGCGTGCAGGCCTTTGAAGGCGTGGTGATCGCGCGCCGCAATCGCGGCATCGGTTCCTCGTTCATCGTGCGCAAGGTATCCTCGGGCGAGGGTGTCGAGCGTACTTTCCAGCTGTATTCGCCGCTGATCGCCTCGATCGAGGTCAAGCGCCAGGGCGATGTGCGGCGCGCCAAGCTGTACTACCTGCGCGAGCGTTCGGGCAAGTCGGCGCGGATCAAGGAAAAGCTCAAGCTGCGCACCAAGGTGGCTGTGCCTGCGACATAAGCGGTCGCTGGAATGCGGTCGAACAGGCGCCCACTGGGCGCCTGTTGCATTTGCGGCGCTACAACGGCGCGCAGAGCTTAGGGCGTATTGGCTTTGCGCCTACGTCCGCTGCAGAGCCAATCGAGTTTCCAGCGGCAGGGAAATGCGTCCGAACAGGCGCGCAGGGTGCAGATAGTCTTCGCCCGACTCGTCGACAACACGCAGCATGTCGGTCGCTTCGGCGGCGCTATCGCGCAGGCGTTCATATACCTTGCCCGCTTCAAGGGAGGCGGGCGTGTCGCCGCTAGATAGGCAGATCACAAAATGCCTAGAGGTAGCGCTTGATCTTGAACTCGACTTTGCCGATGCCATGCGCTTCATACCAGTGGATTTCTGCATTGCGTACTACTCCGGTTTCAAGACGGACCCTGCTCACGCCCTTCTTCTTGATCCAATTACCCTTGCCAAACAGTCGGTTCAGACGCTGCAATTCCCGAATGCCGCGTCCCCGCGCGATTGTCTCGACATCGAGAATGGGCGGAATCACCAGCATTTGCTGATGATATTACGTTGCCGGCCCGTTTTCCACCGCCGTCCAACCACGTTCATGTTTTAGGGTCACCTAAAGGAAAATTTCCAATAAGTCGTTGAGGAATAGCCGGCCGCGTGCGCTGGGCCGGATCTGCGTGTGGCTGCGCTCGATCAGCCCGCGCTTCTCTGCCAGATCAAGCTCGCGTGTGACCGCGCTGATTTGCAGGCCGGTGCGTTCGCCAAAAAGGCGTGTCTCGAAGCCTTCGGTCAGGCGCAGGGCATTCAACATGAACTCGAACGGCAGCTCGGCGTTTGTCGGTTCGCGCGTTTCGCCGATATCGGCGCCGCTCTCGCAGGCCAGCATGTAGCTCTCGGGATTGCGCGGCTTCTCGGTACGCATGACGCGGCCGGGAAACGACAGCTTGCCATGCGCCCCGGCGCCGATACCCAGGTAGTCGCCGAAGCGCCAGTAGTTGAGGTTGTGCCGGGAACGTCGCTCGGGTTGCGCATAGGCCGAGGTTTCGTAGTGGGCATAGCCGGCGGCGGCGAGCCGCGATTCGACCATCGCCTGCATGTCCGCCGCGCTATCGTCGTCCGGCAGCTGTGGCGGGTACTTGGCGAATACGGTGTTGGGTTCGAGTGTCAGGTGATAGACCGACAAATG
>JAYVWK010000191.1:0-7934 GCA_043786185.1 Burkholderiales bacterium | reverse complement strand
GATGGCCATCACCAGTTCTTCAAGCGAGGTATTGCCGGCGCGCTCGCCCAAACCGTTGATGGTGCACTCGACCTGGCGCACCCCGCCCATGGTGACCGCTGCCAGCGAGTTGGCCACCGCCATGCCGAGGTCGTTGTGGCAATGGGCCGACCAGACCGCTTTGTCGCTGTTCGGTATCCGTGTGCGCAAGGTCTTGAAGAATTCGCCATATAGTTCAGGCACGGCGTAGCCGACGGTATCGGGCACGTTGATGGTGGTAGCACCTTCATTGATGCAGGCTTCGATCACGCGGCACAGGAAATCCATGTCGGAGCGGTAGCCATCCTCGGGTGAAAACTCGACATCCGGACACTGGTTACGGGCATAGCGCACCGCCAACTTGGCCTGCTCGAACACCTGGTCCGGGCTCATGCGCAGCTTTTTCTCCATGTGCAAGGCTGAGGTCGCGATGAAGGTATGCACGCGCCAGGACTTGGCACCCTTCAACGCATCGATGCCGCGCTGGATGTCGCGATCGTTCGCCCGGCACAGGCCGGCGATGGTCGCGTCCTTGATGGTGTTGGCGATCGCCTTGACGGCTTCAAAATCGCCATTTGACGATGCCGGAAAGCCGGCTTCGATGATGTCGACCTTGAGCTTTTCGAGCTGGCGCGCGATGCGCATCTTCTCTTCCTTGGTCATGGATGCGCCGGGGCTTTGCTCGCCGTCGCGCAAGGTGGTGTCGAATATGATCAATTTGTCGCTGCTCATGGCGGTCTCCTTCAAGGGTGGGGGCAAATCGGGGCCGGACGCAGTGGCGCTGGCAGACAAAGAACCTCACGGCGCTTTGTGCGCGCACTACGACCGAATTGTGGGAGGGTTTTTAGCGCGCGGGGCGCAGCAGCAGGCCCAGGACGCGCATGAGCGCGGGGCTGCCGTAAATCGAGGCAATGGCGAAGATGGGTGAAGAGTTGCGAGCCATAGGTTTCAAATGTAGCGGTTTTCGCGATCGCATGCAAGCGCGGTGTTGTTTTTCGGTGTTGTTTTTCGGTGCGGCCGGGTATATTGGTGCGGCTCACCTGATGCGCCTGCGCCACCCATGACAACAACGATTCTCGCGTCCTTACTCTCCCATCCATGCAGGGCTGTGCCCCAAGCGAGCGTGACCGCTGTGCGAACGCCGGGGTGACCGATGACCGTTTGCAGCAGACCGACACATGGTGCCGGCTATGACCCAGCGAAACCGAAATCGCCCGGCAGGCGATAATCCTCCTTTTGTAATGGAGCAATCGCATGCACGATCTCATCATCCGTGGCGCCCAGGTATTTGACGGCCTGGGCAACCCGCCGCAGCAAGCCGATGTCGCGGTTGACGCCGGTCGCATCAGCCTGATCGGCCGCGCCACTGAGGGGGCGCGGCAGACAATTGACGCCGGCGGCCTGGCCCTGATGCCCGGCATCGTCGATCTGCATACGCATTACGACGCGCAGATAACCTGGGACCGCAGCATGTCGCCCTCGCCTGCGCTTGGTGTGACCACCGCGGTGATCGGCAATTGCGGATTCGGCGTGGCGCCCTGCCCGGCACCCATGCGCGAAACCATGATGAAGAATCTGTCGGTGGTCGAAGGCATGGATCTCAATGCGCTGATGACCGGCGTCAAATGGGAATTTGAAAGCTTTCCCGAGTACATGGCGCTCTTGCGGCGTACCGCGCCCTACTTGAATACAGCGGTTTTCGCCGGGCATTCGGTGATTCGTACTGCGGTCATGGGCGAGGCGGCGTCCGAGCGCGCCGAGGCGACCACTGATGAACTTGCGGCGATGCGCCGCGAGGTACGGGTGGCAATGGACGCCGGTGCGATCGGCTTCGCTTCATCGTTCTCGCCGAACCACAGCGGCTACGCCGGCCGGCCGATGCCATCGACCATCGCCAGCGAGACCGAGCTGCGCGCGCTGACCGGCGTGTTGGGGGATGTCGGTCGCGGTGTCTTCATGAGCGCGACCGGTTCACGCGCAACCCCGGCGGTGATGGAATCGATCGCGGCTGCGACCCGGCGCCCGGCGTATATCTCGACGGTGCTGACCATGTACAACGAAGCCGCGCCCGAGCGCGCGCTGGGCTACTACGATGAATGCGCTGCGGCGCTTGACCGCGGCAATGAGGTCTACATTCTGACCAGTTGCCAGCCGCTCTCTTTCGATTTCACCTTAAACGATCCGTATGCGCTCTTGTCGCACAACGCCTTCGATGCGATCAACGGCGCCGACCATGCAAGCTTGAAGCGGGTGTACGCGGATCCGGCATTCCGCGCCGCGTTTCGCGCCAACCTGAAAAGCCCGAAGGCCGGCATCCTGTTCCTGGGCAACTGGGAGCGCCTCGAAGTCAGCCTGACCGCGCTGCCCGAGCATGCCGCGTTCGAAGGCCTGACCATTGCCGCCCTGGGCCGCAAGCTGGGATGCGACCCGCTGGATGCTTTTTTCGATCTCGCGCTCAAGGAGGACCTACGCACCCATTTCGTCGGCAAATTTTTCCAGAATGTCGATGCCGGTGTGGCGCCCTTGCTCAAGCACCGCGCCAGCGTGATCACGCTTTCGGATGCGGGTGCGCATCTGCTCTACATGTGCGACGCCGGCTTCGGCCTGCATTTTCTGGCGCATTGGGTGCGCCAGACCGGCGCCTTCACATTGCAGGAGGGAATTCGCCGCCTCACCAGCGACCCGGCAGCGCGCTTCCGCATTCCCGCGCGCGGCCGCCTCACGCCTGGCGCGCCGGCCGACATGCTGTTGTTCGACCCGGCAGAGGTCGGCATCTCGAAACCGCTGGCGCTGGCCGATCTGCCCGGTGGCGGCTCGCGCATGGTGCGCGAGAGTCGAGGCGTGCACGGCGTTTGGGTCAACGGCATCCAGGTACACGATGGCCGCAAATACGCGCAACTCGAACGTGGACCCGGTGCCGTGCTGGACCGTTTCGATGCCTGAATTCGTGGCTGCGCTACCAAACGTGGCACGAGCCTGGGCCGCAAGCTTTCGATAAACCGCAACGCATCCACGGAGATTTCAATGCATCGCTGGACCCGCTTCCTGACCATCACATTCGGGATCGCCTGCGCAACACTGGCGCAGGCGCAGACCTGGCCGGCAAAACCGATTCGCATGATCCTGGCGTTTCCGCCGGGCGGACCAACCGACATCGTCTCGCGCGTGCTGGCGCAGAAGCTGGGCGAACAATTGGGTCAGCAGGTGCTGGTTGACAACAAACCAGGCGCCGGCGGCAACATCGGCGCCGAACTGGCTTCCAAGGCGCCCAACGACGGTTACACGATTTTCTACAACACCTCGGCCATCGTCATCAATCCGGCGCTGTACGGCCGAGCCAGCTACGACACCCTCAAGGATTTCGTGCCGGTGGTGTTGACCGCGGCGATTCCGATGGTGCTGGTGCTCAACCCGGCAGTCCCTGCGAAAAACATGAAAGAGTTTGTCGACCTGGTGAAGTCAAAACCAGGGCAATTCAATTACTCATCGTCGGGCAGCGGCACCATCACGCATCTGGCCAGCGCCATGCTGTCGGCGCAGATGGGCTTGTCGACCCAGCATGTGCCCTACAAGGGCAGCGCGCCGGGCTTGGTCGACCTGGCCGCCGGACAAACGCAATTCATGACCGACACCATCAATACCGCATTGCCCTACATCAAGGACGGGCGCCTGCGCGCCATCGCCGTGACCAGTGCCAGGCGTTCGCAGGTGCTGCCTGACCTGCCCACCTTCAACGAGTCCGGCCTGCCCGGCTTCGACGCCGCCGCCTGGCAAGGCGTGGTGGTGCCGGCCGGTACGCCGGCGGAAATCGTGACGCGCTTGAATGCCGAGATCAACAAGGCCATGCAGGATGCCGGCGTGCGCGCGCGGCTGGCAGGCCAGGGCGCGGATGTATTGGGCAGTACGCCGGCCGAGTACGCCGCCTATATCCGCGCCGAGATGCCGCGTTGGGCCCGTGCGATCAAGGAATCCGGCGCCAAGGCCGAGTGACAATCATGCCGCCGCGCCGGCCGGCAGCCGCTGCGTACCACCAACTCACCAAAGCCAACTAGAGGAAAGCCGAGATGGACTTCGTCAAGTATGAACAATCGGGGGGCGTCGTCACCCTCACCCTCAACAAACCCGAAGAGCGCAACGCACTGTCGACGCCCGCGCAATGGGCCGCCGTGGTGGCCGCCTGCGAGCAGGTGCGCGCCGACATGTCGGTCAAGGCGGTAATCCTCACCGGCGCCGGCAGCGCGTTTTGTGCCGGCGGCAATGTCAAGGACATGCGCGACAAGACCGGGATCGCAAGCGGCTCGGCACGCGAGATCGCCGACGGCTATCGCGCCGGCATCCAGCGCATTCCATTGGCGTTCTACAACCTCGATGTACCGACCATCGCGGCGGTCAACGGCGCGGCCATTGGCGCCGGTTGCGACCTGGCCTGCATGTGCGACATCCGCATCGCCTCGTCAAAGGCGAAGTTCGCCGAGAGCTTCGTCAAGCTGGGGATCATTCCCGGCGATGGCGGTGCCTGGCTGCTGCCGCGCGTGGTGGGTATGTCGAAGGCGGCGGAACTCACTTTCACAGGCGACACCATCGATGCCGAAGCGGCGCTTGCCTGCGGCCTGGTTTCACGCGTGGTGGCACCGGAACAGTTACTGGCCGAGGCTGGCGCACTGGCCGCGCGCATCGCCGCCAACCCCGGACCGGCACTGCGCATGGCCAAACGCCTGTTGCGCGAGGGTCAGCACATGCGGCTTGACAGCCTGCTCGAAATGTCGGCCGCATTTCAGGCGATTGCTCACCACACGCCTGAACACGATGCCGCCCTGGCGGCATTTCTCGACCGCAAATAGCTTGGGGCCCGCAATGGAAATTGCCGGCGACGCTTAAAGCTGTCCTCGACCCGACCGACGCCCTCCATCTGCGCGCCGCCATCGCCTTGTCGGCCGATGCGCGTGATGCCGGCAACATGCCGTATGGTGCACTGCTGGTCGCAGCCGACAGCCGTGTGCTGGCGGTCGTGCGGAACACCCAGGTCTCGGAGCGCGACTGCACGGGGCACGCCGAAACCAAGCTGATGCGTGAGGCGACACACAAATTCGATGCCGCGACACTCGCCGACAGCACGGTCTACTCCAGCGGTGAGCCCTGCGCGACGTGCGCCGGTGCCATGTATTGGGGCGGGATACGCCGCGTGGTGTATGCCCTGTCAATGGCCAGAATGCACGAATTGGGCGGACCTGACGGCGACGAGTTGCTGCTCCCATGCCGCGAGGTGATGGCGCGCGGCATGCGCCCGGTTGAGGTCACCGGGCCGGCATCGCAGGAGGAAGCCCGGCGCGTCTTTCGCGCTTGACCAGCGGCCCCACAGACCCGCTGCGCCGCACCCGGGCTGGCGCGCGGGTATTGCTCAGGCGGGCGGCGGTTTCTTGAGAATGTCGCCGGCACGCTTGCCGCGCGACAGGTTCCATAGCCACACCACATACCCCGACAGACCATAGGCCACGAACAACACGAACAGGGTCAGCGGCGGGTAGGACGAAATCACGAACAACGCGATGGCGATCAGGAAGATCACCACCACCGGCACGCGCCGTGTACGGCTTATGTCCTTGAAACTGTAAAACGGTACCGAAGACACCATGGTAATTCCGGCGTACAGGGCGATCACCCAGCCGACGTAGCGCAGGTAGTAGTCGTCGAGCGGAAACTTGTTATCGTCAGCCAGCCACACGAAGCCGATCAGCAGTGCCGCCGCCGCCGGGCTTGGCATGCCCTGGAAGAAACGCTTGTCGACCACGTCGATGTTGGTATTGAAGCGCGCCAGGCGCAGTGCGGCACCGGCACAGTAGACGAAGGCTGCAAACCAGCCCCAGCGGCCGAACGGCTCAAGGCCCCACTTGTAGACGATCAGCGCCGGCGCCGCGCCAAAAGACACCATGTCGGCCAGGCTGTCGTACTGGGCGCCGAAGTCGCTCTGGGTGTGGGTCATGCGCGCCACTCGACCGTCGAGAGAATCCATCACCATCGCGACAAAGATCGCGATGCATGAACGTTCGTAGTCACCCGCCATGGCTTGCACGATTGCGTAGAAACCGCAAAACAGACAGGCGGTGGTGAATGCATTGGGCAACAGATACACGCCGCGCCGCCGCAGCATGCGGGTGCGGCCGATGTCCGGCGGGGAATCGCCCTGCGCCATCAGTTCACCTCCAACGCCGCGCAAGCGCGTGGCGGAATCGCTTCAATTGAAGCACGCAGGGGATTCATGGTACGCAGCATCACTTCTTTTCTTCTTCCTTGGTGCGGTCAGCGCCCTGCTGCATGGCCGCGTCAACTCCCGTGCTCGCCTTGTCAATGGTTAGCTTGGGGATATTGCCGATGTCCCTGGCCGCTTTGGACTCCGGCACCTTGTCGCCGCAGGCTGCGAGCAACAACAAGGCAACCAAAGTCAGAACTTTTCTCACACCTGTATGCTCCAAAGGTCTCGCGATCGATCGGCGCATTATGCCCGACGCATCGATTCTATGGGCTGGAATGCGCAATGCCCGCCTTTTGGGCGGGCATTGCGTCTGGCGCAAGATGTATCGCTCTTGCCGGCGGATTCGAGACTACATGCGATCAGTTGCGCGAGCGATCGACCAGCGCCTTCTGCTTGATCCAGGGCACGGAAGCAGGAGTTTCGCAGCGCATGCGCTGCGCCGGCTGACGCCCCGGCCATACCGCGCCCATGGATCAGGCTTAGTTGCGCGAACGGTCGACCAATGCCTTCTGCTTGATCCAGGGCATCATCGCGCGCAGTTTCTCGCCAACGATCTCGATCGAATGCTCGGCGCCAAGGCGCCGACGGGAAAGGAGCGTCGGCGCGCCGGCGCGGTTCTCCAGGATAAAACTCTTGGCATACTCGCCGGTCTGGATGTCTTTCAACACCTGGCGCATGACGTTCTTGGTCTCTTCGGTGATGATGCGCGGGCCTGTCACATACTCGCCATACTCTGCATTGTTGGAGATCGAGTAATTCATGTTGGCGATGCCGCCTTCGTAGATCAGGTCGACGATCAGTTTCAGCTCGTGCAGACATTCGAAGTAGGCCATCTCGGGCGCGTAGCCGGCTTCGACTAAGACTTCATAGCCG
This sequence comes from Burkholderiales bacterium, assembly GCA_043786185.1. Taxonomy (GTDB): domain Bacteria; phylum Pseudomonadota; class Gammaproteobacteria; order Burkholderiales; family JAEUOS01; genus JAEUOS01. The sequence continues at coordinate 793 of JAYVWK010000191.1, read as the reverse complement.
GTCTTGATCAGTTCCACGGTGCCGCCGCACAGAACCGCCTGCTCACCGAACAGATCGGTCTCGGTCTCTTCGCGGAAATTGGTCTCGATCACGCCGGCGCGCGCGCCGCCGATCGCCGCAGCGTACGAAAGCGCGAGATCGCGCGCCTTCTTGCTGGGGTTCTGGTGAATCGCGATCAGCATCGGCACGCCGCCGCCGGCCGCATAGGTCGAACGCACGGTATGGCCGGGCGCCTTCGGCGCGATCATCACCACGTCGAGATCGGCACGCGGCTCGACCTGGCCATAATGCACATTGAAGCCGTGCGCGAAGGCCAGGGTGCCGCCCTTCTTGATATTGGGCTCGACTTCCGACTTGTAGGTCGCCGCGATATGCTCATCGGGCATCAGCATCATGACGAAATCAGCGCCCTTGACCGCTTCGGCCACTTCGGCCACCTTGAGGCCGGCCTTCTTGACCTTGTCCCACGACGGCCCGCCCTTGCGCACGCCGACCACTACCTTGACGCCCGAATCGTTGAGGTTCTGCGCATGCGCGTGTCCCTGTGAGCCGTAACCGACGATACATACCTTCTTGCCCTTGATCAGGCTCAGGTCGGCGTCCTTGTCGTAATAAACTTTCATGAAAATCTCCTCTCTAGTGAATAAACGTCGTCAGACGCGGGTCCGCGGATTGCGCGGCAAGGGATGCGGATTCTAGTCCGCCCGTCCCAAGGCCGCCCGCTTCAAATGACTCAGGCCTTCAGTACACGCTCGCCCCGACCGATGCCGGACACACCGGTGCGCACGGTCTC
>JAYVWK010000190.1:0-4703 GCA_043786185.1 Burkholderiales bacterium | reverse complement strand
CGCGGCAACGCCGGCGCGGTGCCGTGGTGATTCACGCCGCAGGCGTTGTTCAATTGGGATGCGTACCGCATCGGTGATCGACTCGCCGGTGAGTGCAGCCAACTCCCGCACTTTGGCATCGGTCGCCGCGTACTTGATGTTGATTGGCATGGGTGATTCTTCTTAATCAGGAAGAATCATCCTATCGTATCGAAGTGGTGACACCATGGTTGCCGTTCTATGCGTGCCGTTCTATGCGGAGAGAAAGCATGCCTGTCGCCAGCAAACGTTTGTGTTTCTGCGCGTTTTCACCAGGACAGGTAGCGCGCTGCGCCATGCAAAGCGAAGTCGCGCATGATTTGAGCGCGGCACCGCCGTCGACGCGGACTACGCCTTGGCGCCCTTCCAGCCCGAGTGCGTGATGTCGAAAATGATGCCGTCGGGGTCCTGGTACTTTTTTTCGTAGTACTCGCCGGTCTTGCCTGCAGGCACGTCCTGGAACAGGGTGGCGCCGTTTTCCTCGACCGCGCGGCTTTGCGCGGCCAACTCGTCGCACAGGAAGCCCATGTGGTGCAGACCGACGAAATCGCAGCCGCGCTCCCCGGCCGGCGCGTCGCTGCGGTACTTGAGCAACGCCAGGCTGACGGTGCCGTCGGACAGATACACACCGGTGGCCGTGGCCGAGTTGGCCTGGCCGACCACTTCCATGCCGAAGGCGTCGCAATAGAAACGCGCCGACTTTTGCGGGTCGGGTACTGAAAGCGCGATGTGCCTGAGTTTGGCCATGGCTATTGCTCCGTTGAGTGCGGAAGTCAGTCGGGCTTGGCGCCGGTCTTCTTGACCACTTCGCCCCAGCGCACGACTTCCACCTTGACGTATTCCGCGGTGCGCGCCGGTGGCTCGGCGATTGCCTCGAAGGCCAGGCCGGCGATGCGCTCCTTGATATCGGCGCCCTGCAGCACGCGCTGCAGCGCCTCATAGAGCCTGTTCACCACCGTCGCCTGCGTGCCCGCTGGCATGAACACGCCCACCCAGGTGTAGTCAAGCATGTCGGGATAGCCGGACTCCGCCAGCGTGGGCACGTCCGGCAGGCCGGGGATGCGCCTGGCGCTCGACACCGCCAGCGCGCGTAGCTTGCCCGCCTTGATGTGCTGCAGCGGCGCGGTCATGGCCATCACCCCGACCGGGGGTTCGCCGCCGAGGACCGCGGTGACCGCCGGGCCGGCGCCGCGGAAATGCACCGCCGGCAGCGCAAGCTTGCCGCTGAGGTTGAACAGGTTCTCACCGGTCAAGTGCGGGGTGGTACCGCTGCCGGGGGAGGCGAACGCCAGCTTGCGGGTCCTTGCATGCGTGAAGAATTCCGCCACGGTTCTGGCCGGCATATCAGGATGCACCACCACCACGTTGGGCTGCGCCGCCACGATGGTGACCGCGGCGAAATCGCGTTCCGCCGAGTATCCCGAATCCGGAAAGTTGGCATTGACCGCGAATGCCGACGAGGTGATCAGCATGGTGTAGCCATCGGCTGCGGCCTTGGCAACCGCGACAGTGCCGATATTGCCGCCGGCACCGGCGCGGTTTTCGATGACCAGCGCCTGACCGAGCGCCTCGCCCAGCTTCGGGCTGATCAGCCGGGCGATCGTGTCCGGCGGGCCGCCGGGCGCGAAAGGCACGATGATGCGGATCGGCTTGTCCGGCCAGGCCGCGCTCTGCGCGAATCCGCTTTGCGCCAGAAATGCCGCAGTGCAAGCTGCAAACACCTGCGCGAACCGACGCATTGCCATGCGGCGTGCCGAAGGCGCGCCTTGGATGCGAGTTGCTGTTTTCATGTTCGCGGCTTTTCCGGGGATGGCGGGGAGCACGAGTTTGACACAGTCCTACCCTGCGCGCCGACGCGGCAATCCGCGCCTCGCAGTGTCCGCGGCCTGCGCGCCACTCCCGGCAACCTGCGCGCGGCAATAAAGAACGCAGCGTGCTTGAAGCCATGGCCGTTCCGACGTAGGATTCGCTCCCCGCGCGTTCAACAGGTGCGGCCGCCACCCGGCCGCGCAGTGCATCCGGCGTGGCGAGCTGGACAGCACCAGGCCTTCCCGCTGATCTGCCCAATCCACTTCTGCAGATGCGGATCATCGCCTTCGCCAACCACGCCGCGTCTGTGGGTCGGATACTCGATCACCTCGGCGAATCATCCCCGGCCCAGCGCATCGCGCCAGCACGTGGACCACCCCACCCTGGTGGAAGAAGTCTACGGCGGCGGACACCGGTCCTCACCGGTAAATGTCAGTCCAAGCTCGATCCGGGATGTATTTCGATCAGCTTGTCGCGTGGTGACGAGTGGCTTCCGCCTGCCACGGGAGACCCTTGCGCGCCTGCGGGCAACACCGGATTGACGATGTGACACCTGATAGTTTTCGGTTCCATCAGCGTGAGTGCGGGAAAACGTTGCGCAGCTTTGTAGGGGGCAGTACGGGATAACTGGCAATGACCAGTTTTCTTCCGTTGGGGATGCTCCGTTCACAGGATTGAAATCCCTATCCCTCGCGGACCGGCGGCGACGACGATTGCTCGGCCCCTCAATCACTCGCGAACGAATCATCCCACAGAAGTTCGGCCGCGGGAAACGCCTTGATTTCGGTTTGCGCCACCGGTTTGTCGATACGGTAGGTAGCCTGGCTGGTGACGCGCTTGCGCGGTTCCGGGTAGCGCCTGCCGTCGCCGGAGGTAATGGCACGCACGATCGGTTGCTCCGGGTGCCGCGTGCGCCGGCAAACGATCGCAACGTCGTCGTTGACCAGGCGCACCGCCGCGCCGGGCGGATAGGGCGTGAGTTCGCGCACCAGCAGCGCACAAACCTCGGGATCAAGACCCTTGCCCTGGTTTACCAGCAGGTGCCTGAGGGCGGCGCAGGGGTTGACGCCTTCGCGAAACGCGCGTTCCGAGACCAGCGCGCAATACTGGTCTGCGATCGCCATGACACGGGCGTGGCGGCTGATCGCCGTTTCCTTCAGGCCCGCAGGATAGCCCGAGCCGTCAAGCAGTTCATGGTGTTCCAGCACCGCGTCAAGCCACGCGTCGGAAGTCACGCCACGCTCGCGCAGCAGAGCGGCAGAGCGCGCCGGATGGCCTTCGATGGCCGCTTTTTGTGCGGTGTTCATCGGCGCGGACTGCGTATAGAGCTCCAGTTGGAGGTCGATAATCGACAGATTCATGGTCAGAAGTGCGCACAGACAGGAATCGATCTCCTCATTCGTGGCTTCCTGGCGCTGCAACAGCACACAACCCAGCCCGGCGCAATTGACGGCGTGACGCGAAGGGTAGTGCAAGCCGCGACAGGCGACGACATTGCCGATGGCGGCATCCGTATCAAGCATGCAGGCGGCGCGAATCGTGCGCGCGAGTTCCAGCACCTGTGTCGGAAACGTCTGCGGGTCGATATTTTCCAGTGTCGCGGCCGCGCATTCGCGGGCTTGCGCGAGTTGGCCGACCACCGAAACTTGCTGCCCCGGCGCGCGGACCTGTAGGTTGCCCGGACCCGGCGTGCGCGCTGCCGCATGCGCCGGGTCGACGCTGTACAAGCCGTTTTCGAGCAGCCGTTCGAGTTGTGCCAAACTGGTGATGATCGAACCCCGGCGCATCAACAGTACACCGGAACTGTCGTAGGCGTCGAACGGCAAGGGCGCGCCAATGCTCAGTTGATCTTCGCGCAGCCGCTCACGCATCATGGCTCCTCCTGCATTTCTGTCTTCGGCAATGACGAAGCAATTGCACCGGTGACCTTGAACTCTTGATCAGTCTACGCCAGGCCCGTGGCGCGCATGTTGCCGCAGTCGCGCCGCGCCGCGTTCCCGGTCCTTGCCCCGTTGTCGCCGGCAGCCGGCTTCAGGCGCGATGCCCTTAACCACCCACTATCTTGAATTTCTTCAAATCCGGAAACACGCGGAATCCGCACGCGGCGATCATAAGCGTCGCCACGCCCCCGGCGGCCACCGCGAACACCGGATTGGTCAGGCTCGCCAGCAGGCCCGATTCAACCGCGCCCAGTTCGTTCGACGAACTGATGAACACCCGATTGACCGCCGCCACACGACCGCGCAGCTGGTCAGGCGTGTAGAGCTGTACGGCAGTCTGGCGGATCACTGCCCCCACGTTGTCGGCCGCGCCCAGCACAATCAGTGCGAACAGCGACAGCCAGTACCAGCGCGACAGCCCAAATACGATGGTGGCCGCACCGAACACCGCCACCGCCCACAGAAAAGTCCGACCCGCGTGCGAGGTACGGCGCCAACCGCGCGCGGTGGCGGTTGCGATCATCACCGCGCCGATGGCCGGGCTGGCCGACAACCAGCCTAGACCGGCCGGCCCGACATGCAGGATGTCCTTGGCGAAAATCGGCATCAACGCGGTGGCGCCGCCCAGCAGCACCGCGAACAGGTCGATGGTGATGAGTCCCAGCACCACCTTGGTCTTCCACACATGTACCAGGCCGCGGAACACGTCACCCCAGGTCGAAGGCCGGGTGTGACGGGTGATCGGGCGGCGCCGGATAGCGAGGGCCAACGCCATCGCCACCAGCATGGCCGCCAGGTTGAAGCCATAGACCGTGATGGCCGAGCCGCCCAGCGCGATCAATGCGCCCGCCAGGGCCGGGCCGGCGACCGAGGCGGTCTGGAACACGGTGCTGTTCCACATCACGCCTTGCGCAAGCGTTTCGGCCGGCACCAATT
>JAYVWK010000189.1:0-2735 GCA_043786185.1 Burkholderiales bacterium | reverse complement strand
ATCGGTACGATGATGCGCAAGGCGCGATCCGGATAGGTTTGCCCGACGGCATTCTGCGTCTGCAAGCCGAGGGTGGTGGCCAACAGGATGAGCAGGCGTGCAAGCATGCGCCGCCCGGTCATTGTCTGGCCGCCGCGTCCACCGCCTGCGCCGGCACGCCGCCGCGACTGCCGTTGTTGAAGCGGTCGCCGAAGCCCGGCGCCAGCGGCCGTCCCTCGCGGCGATTCAACCACAGTCGCAACAGCAGTCTGCGCTGCGCGGGATCGGGCCCGTTCTCAAACGCGGTTCGGTTGTGCAGGATGACGTAGTTGTTGAGAAACTGCATGTCGCCCGGACGGAAGTCCATGGTGGTGTAGAACTCGGGATCGTTGGCGAGGTCCTCGACGCACTTGATGGCCTCGTTTTCGAGCGCCGCCAGCGGTTCTCCCTGCAGTTCGCGCGCGGTCCGGCTGGATTTGGAATTGAGGCAGCAACTGAGTTTGCCCTGGTGGTAGCTGAACACCGGGATCGGCGGCGTCGTCTCGCCGGTCGATCGCGACGAGCCCTCGCCGCGTACCGCATGCGGGAAGCCGCGTGCCAGCACCGCGAGATGCTCGGGGTGTTGCTGCGCAACGCGCTTGTAGATGGCCGTCGCGCTGGCAATCATGCTGGCCCCGCCGGTCGGCGCGGTACGCACGCACAAAAGCCCGACGACATCGCTTGGGTCGTTGTGTGGATTGGCCGCCGCGGCGGTGCTGTAGAGCCGTACGTTGGGCATGCTGTAGTCGTCGCCGCGGTCTTCAACGTGCGAGACCAGATCGCCCGCCTTGTTCTGCAGTACCGGATTGCCGAGGTGAGTGCCGATGGCCCAGTAGATGGTCTTGATGTCGTCCAGGTTGTAGCGCTCGATCGGCAGACCGCGGATCACGAAGAACCCGCGGCCATGGTCGAGCTGATGGCCGAAAGTCTCGAGACGCGCTCCCAGTTCGGGGATCAGGAAATCCTCGCGCCCGAAGTGCGGCGGCGCCATGCCTCTTGCCTTGACGGCGCGCAGCGCGCTGTCGAGTTCGTGAAGATCCGCGGCACTCAACACGTGGAGCCATGAACGATCGCTCGCGTAATCCTTCGCCAGCCACACCGAGGGGTCGCTGATGGGTTGTTCGCATATCGTCATGTGATGTCTGCCTCGTCTGGTCTGGCGCTACAGGAGGAGCCTATGCTAGCGCAATGATCCCGCTGCGGCTGTTGGCGTCGATTCAATATTGGCCCAAGGCCGGTTGCCGCAGTCTGAATCAGCAACTGTGGAGCAGTCTAGCAAATCACTATCGAAAGAGTTGTTCGGCAAACAACTGCAGTTCATGAAGGAGTGCATGGAGGAATTTCTGCAGTCGGCACGGCAACTTGCCAATCGACAGGCCACAACGTCTGGTGAGCCTTCGAAAGACTGGTTGTAATGATCAACCATGTCTTGTGGAGTGCCGTGTGAATCAACAGTCGTCGCGGCGTCCCGCCGGTTGAACCGATGATTTTCGCGCTGAGTTGATCCAGCCCGACGTTCTGACTGCGTTAGGTGGCCGGCTTACTTGCGAGCTTCGGCAGTGGTTGCGGCAGAGGCGCGAGCAGCCGGGTCGTATCGGCAATGATCAGGCTCACGATGGTGCGCAACAGCCGGAGTTCACCGGCGGCATGGATTTGCGCCTGATCCGGCTCAGGCGACTTCGTGACCAGTGTCGCAGTCTCTTTTTCGACGGCCTTGAGCAGTTTTTCCGCAGCCACGGGAACATCTCGAACCAGCACACCCAGCACGCGTGCGCAAGTTGCTCGGGCCAGGCCCAACTGCGCGCCTGCGGCCAATAGATCGTCGAAGCTTGTCCCGTTGAACTTCTTCGCACTGCCCAGCGGAATGGTCAGCGCTTCGTTCGGCCACGTGGCCTTTTCGTTGGCCATCGCCTTGGTCGCCCAGACCTGCGTGCTGAGCATGTCATAAAAGGGGGCTATCTCCACGCCTCCGGGGCCTTGGAGAAAGGAAACTTTCTTGAGGTGATTGTCGTTGTTGCCGATCAGAAAATTGAACACCAGCCAGCGATACAAGCTCAAGCGTGCCGCAGCCTTTGAGCGGCAATGTTCAATCGCACTGGCCAGCGCCGGCAGTGTGGCGCCGGTGTATTTGAAAGTGCGCGATTTGTTCAGAAGCTGGCAGGTGTCAATGATGTGCCGGCTACAGCGTGGCGGAAAAGAGCGAACTGTTCGCCGGCACGGCGGCGCGCATTTATCGCCTCGGGCCGCTCGCGGACTTGCCGCAACCGCATCGGTCGGCACCTTGAGCGTGCCGCCTATTCGATCGCACCCGTATCGCCGGAAAACTCCATCGGGCAGTAGAACCCGCCATGGAACTGCGCCGCGATCTGGTTCTCCTTGATGCCGCGCGCCAGGATCTCGGCGGCATAGATTTCCGAATCGTCCTCGGGTTGATAGCCCAGGAACTTGACGTTGGTGTTGTCCCAGCGGCTGCGCAGGTTGTTCGACACGCCGTAGGCCACGATGAAGTGATAGTGCGGCGCGTCGATGCAGCGGCGCACCAGTTGCACCATGTCGCGATGACTGATCCACGAGAGCAACTGGCGTGCCTCGTCGGGCCGGTCGGGATGGCGAAAGGTGCCGATGCGCAGGCAGGCCACCGACAGGTCGTGCTTGTCGGCATACAGCCGGCCCACCGCCTCGCCGAACACCTTGGATACGCCGTAGCGCGAATCGGG
>JAYVWK010000188.1:0-3436 GCA_043786185.1 Burkholderiales bacterium | reverse complement strand
TCCGATGCCGCCTCTTATGTCACCGGCCATATCCTGACCGTCGACGGCGGCATGACCGGCGCCATGTAGGGCTGCACGACATCGCGTGAATACACAGGCGCAGTTGCTGCAAAAGGCCGGCCGACTCGATAAGGCCGGCGACTTCAGGGCCCTGGCCGACGTCTATCGCCAGATGCTCGCAGCCGACCCCGGCAACACCGGCATCATGGTGGAACTCGGCCGTACCGCCCAACGGCTTGGCCAGATCGAAGAAGCGACCGGCCACTTCAATGCGGCCATCGCCCGCGATCCCGCATGTTTCGCCGCCTGGTGCGATCTTGGCAGCCTGCAGCTTGCCGCCGACGATCACGCGCAGGCAATCGCGTCGTTCGAACGCGCCGCTGGCATCGACGGTGCTTCAGCCCTGCCGCCGCTCAATCTGGGCAACGTCCACTACCAGGCGGGCGACCTGGATGCCGCGTTGGTCGCCTACCAGCGCGCCACGCTGCTCGCGCCCAACATGCCGGAGGCCCACTTCCACCTGGCCAATGGCCTCTCCGACGCGCAACGCCACGCCGATGCGATCATCTCCTACGAGCGCGCACTCCGGCTGCGGCCACGCTATGTCGAGGCGCGCTGGAACATGGCGCATTCGCTTCTGATGCTGGGCGACCATGAACGTGGCTGGGACGCGTTCGAGGCGCGCTGGCAAACCGGCCACCTGAAGCACGAAGCACGCGCTTTCGCACAGCCGCAATGGCGCGGGGAGGAGATCGCCGGCAAGACCCTGTTGCTGTGGAGTGAGCAGGGCTTCGGCGATTCGATTCAATTCTGTCGCTATGTGCCCATGGCCGCGGCGCGCGGCGCGCGCGTGATCTTGGGCACACGCCCGCAGTTGCGCCAGTTGCTGGGCTCGCTCACCGGCGTGGCCGAAGTGGTGAGCCTTGATGACGCCTTGCCCGCATTCGACCGCCATTGCCCGCTGATGTCCCTGCCGCGCGCATTTGGCACTACGGCGGCTTCCATTCCAGCCGACGTGCCCTACCTCAAGGCGGCGCCGCACTTGGCAAGCAGCTTCGCCGCCAGAGTCAAGCCGTCAGGGCGTATGCGGGTCGGTCTGGTGTGGTCCGCCGGCATGCGCCGACATGATGCCTCACTGTTTCTGGCGGGTGCCGGCAAGTCGCTGCCGGCAAGCCTTCTGGGCACCCTCAAGAATCCGGATGTCGAGTTTTTCAAGCTGCAGGTGGATGCACCGGACGCATCGTCGCCGCTTTCCATGACTGATTGGAGCCGCGAACTGGCCACCTTTGCAGACACCGCCGCGCTGATGGAGTCGCTTGACCTGGTGATTTCGGTCGACACCGCCGCCGCGCATCTTGCGGGCGCGCTCGGCAAGCCGGTCTGGCTGCTGTTGAGCGACAACGCCTGCTGGCGCTGGGGCCGCGAGGTCGCGTCTTGTCCCTGGTACCCCGGCATGCGCATTTTTCGTCAAGTTCGCCTGGGTGACTGGCGCGCACCGCTCGAACAAGTGCGACTGGCGCTGGCTGAACTTGTGGGTGCGCGCCCGCGACAGGGCACTTCGGCATGGGGGGCGCTACTCGGCGGTCTTTTCAAACAGCCACGCCGCTGAGCCTTTGCGCCCCCCCCCATAAGCGCTATCATTGCTCATCCCTCCCCCTTCAAGGGGGAGCTTAGGAGGGGGATGGGGACCTTGTTTCATCGGAAACTACCCCATCCCCACCCCAACCCTCCCCTTGAAGGGGAGGGAGAAAAGCGCAGCATGACAGCTGCTCCATTGACCGTTCGCGACTTCAATGCCCACAACAAAGGCGGCTCGCGGCCGCCTTTGTTGCATCACCGATGCAAGGGCTTCAGGTGTAGTAGCGCTTGGCGCGCTTCTCGGCCTGCTCCGCCGCCTGCTTGGGCGTGGCCTGGCCGGTACATGCGGAAGCGAACATGTCGACTACGATCCAGTCGGCAAGGCACGCTGCCGAGGCGTAGCCTAAGTTGCCGGCAAAGCTGTGCGGCTGCAGGCGTTCGACCACGCCCTTGAAGGGCGCGTACTTCGGATCGTCGTTCCAGAACTTGTTGCTGTCGTAGGCCTTGAGCGGATGGCTGATGTAGCCGATCGAGGCCGCCTGCCAGGGCTCGTACTGCTCGCGTTCCCACATGAAGCGCAGGAACTCCTTGGCGGCATTCGGATACTTGCTGTACTTGAACGCCATTGCCTGGGTCAGCAGATGCAGCTCGGCTGGCTTGCCGATCGGGCCGACCGGCATCGGCGCGTGATCCATGTCGGCCACTACCGCTTTTTTCGCCGGATCGGTGGAGTTCTTGCCGGCGTAGTAGATCGAGATGCCGTTCGAGGTCAGGCTGATCTTGCCTTCGAGGAAGGCATTGTTGTTGGATACCCCGCTCCAGGCAGCGGTGCCTTCGATGAAGGTTTTCGACAACTGCTGCATGTACTCGATGGCAGCGACGGTCTCGGGGCTGTTGATCGCCACCTTGTTTTTCTCGTCCACCAGCTTGCCGCCGAATCCCCACAGGATATTGTGCATCCAGGTTTCAGAGTCCCCGGTGGCGTGCGACAGCGCGAACCCGCAGGGTTTGCCGTTCTTCTGCAAGGCCTGGCACAGCCTCAGGTAGTCCGGAAAGTTGGTGGGAAACTTGTCGAACCCGGCTTCCTTGACCCATGAGACGCGGTAGTTGAGCAAGGCGCCGCCGGCGCCCAACGGCAAGCCGATCCAGCGCCCCTTGGCATTGGTGGCGTAGGTGCGCGCAGCCGGAAACCAACCCCCGTACTTCTTGCCGAGATAGTCGGCCACGTCGGTGAGATCGAGCAGCTTTTCCGGATAAAGGTGCGGATCGTCGAGCCAGCCGACGATGATGTCCGGGCCTGCACCGACATTGGCAGCCACCGCCGCCTTGGGCCGCACGTCTTCCCAGTTTTCATGATCGGTGCGGACTTCGATGCCGTATTTTTCACTGAACTTCTTGGTGTTGGCCAGCCACATATCCTCATCGGCTTGCACGAAGCGTTTCCACCGCAGTACCCGCAGCTTCGCACCCTTCTCAGGTTTTAAAGTGGTCTGTGCCTCAGCGCTCTTGACCCAGATCATCGGGCCGGCCGCGCTGGCGCCAAGCGCGCCAATCACCGTACGTCGTTTCTGATTCGTCATTTCCCTGTCTCCCTTGTTGGTTGTACCGCTTGCACTGCCATGCCGCTTCCATGTCACCGCTATGTCGCCACCCTTTCAGGTCTTGCTACTTTCAATTCATCGTATATGCGCCCCCACAGCCCACGCACCATGTCCTTCATCATGTTGGCCTCCTGCCAGCGATCCGACAACTCGTAACCGTCCGGCCCGGTCATCGCGTATTCCTTCGGGCCCATCTCGCACAGGAACGTCAGGGTTTCGTTCGCGCCGGCCCTGTTGATCCACTGCTTGAAACCATA
>JAYVWK010000187.1:0-3844 GCA_043786185.1 Burkholderiales bacterium | reverse complement strand
GCCAGTGCGTCCAGCGGTCCGCGGGCATCGGCATGCAGTGCAAGGGCGGCCTCGATGACCGCGCGCTTGCGCGCCAAGCCGCTGTCGTCTAAGCCTGTGCCGCGCCCGATACACAACTCCAAGGGCAGGCCGGTCAAGCGCGCCATCAGCGCACTGGCGGCGCTGGTGTTGCCGATGCCCATTTCACCGAATGCGATCACGTTGCTGCCCTTGGCTGCGAGCTCGCGCACCAGCGTGGCACCCGCAGTAATCGCTTCTTCCGCCTGTGTCATGGTCATTGCCGCCTCGCGGGCGAAGTTGCGGGTGCCGTTGGCGATCTTGCGATCCACAAGGTGCGGGTGTGGATCGAACGCATGATCAACGCCGGCATCGATCACTTTCAGAGAAAGGCCGGCGGCGCTGGCGAAGACGTTGACCGCGGCGCCGCGGGCAAGGTAGTTCATCACCATCTGCCAGGTCACCTCCTGTGGATAGGCCGAGACACCTTCCACGGTGACTCCGTGGTCGGCGGCGAACACCAGCAGGTGTGGAGCTACGATGCGTGGTGCGCTCGAACGCTGAATCAGTCCGAGTTGAATTGCAACACTCTCCAATCGCCCGAGCGAGCCGGGCGGTTTGGTCTTGGCATCGATTCTGGCGGACAGTTGCTGTTCCAAGCCCGCGTCGGCGATTGCCGCGATATTGAAATGCATCATTGCCTGCGCTGTGCGGCCAGCGCACGGGCCAGGCAGGCCGGGCAGAGGCAGGTGGCGCCGATCGCGTCAATCTGTGCAAGGGTCGGCAAGCTGGCACACCAGCACGGTGTTGCCGCATTGACGCCACAGCCAAATTCGTCGCCACAGCGCGCGCAGCTGGTGGGGTTGAAACCGGGGGCTGCGTCCGGTGTAGCGGGCGATGCTTGATTCATGATGTGCGGGGTAGATGGAATTGGCGTCGGGCGAATTCTATGGCACTTGAAAATCGATGCAGCGCCCAAAGCTTGACGGCCCTTGGCGAAAGCGCGAATCGAGTCGGCTTGTTCCACAGCCCGCGCTTAGCGCCTCTTGAAAACCGCTGAACCATCCCGACTTACTTTGCATCGCGGCGCGTGCCGCATACGAAACAGATTACGGAGAAATGCACATGACCACACTAACACCGCTGTTTGGCTATTCCCGTCGCGCACCGTTCGACGCCGCGCTCAATGGCCTCCTGGATGGATTCCTGCGCGCACCGGCCGAGCGTGCTGCCAACGTGCGCGCGATTCCGTTCGAAGCCAGTGAGCAGGGCGACACTTATGTGGTGGCCGCCGACGTTCCCGGTTTTCGCAAGGAAGATATCGCGGTCGAAATCGATGGTGCGCGCGTCACGATTACTGCTGCCAACAAGGCCCTGCGACCGGCGGTCGAAGGTGAGCGCTTGCTCTACAGCGAACGCGTTGCCGGCCGCGCCACACGCAGCTTCGAGCTCGGCACTGAAATCGACCAGGCGCGCGCGAATGCCCGCTATGCCGACGGGGTTTTGACCTTGACCTTGCCGAAAAAAGTCGCCGAAACCCGGAAACTTTTGCAAGTGCAGTAGCTCAAAGAAGTATCTGCTTTAACGGGCAGTACGCCGGCGGCGGCTCCTTCCCCTGAAATGCCGCCGGTGCCCGCCTTACGCGCTTGCGCGACATTGCCTCATGCGACCTCCTCCCGCGTGCGGCGATGTGGGCGGGGCGGGTTCCGGTTCCCCTGCCGGTTCCCGCATCTTTTCAAAGGCGCTTCCGGTCTCCGGGGGCGCCTTTTTTCTTGGCTTCTCAGCGGATTTTCTTTTGCATGCTTGGCTGGCACCGGTCGGACAGGTTGTGATTTAAGCAGACGTTACAATTCAGTCGACGTCGCCGCCACGTGGTGTGGTCCATCTGCTTGGCGATCGCGCCGCGCCTGCCGATTCTTCCCACGCCTAGACCAAGATGCAATGACCACCGCCCACCCCAAAGTCCCGCCTGCCGTCCAGGCTTCAATTCTGGCGGAAGCCTTGCCTTACCTGCGCCGTTTTCACGGCAAGACCATTGTCGTCAAGTACGGCGGCAACGCTATGACCGACCTGAAACTGCGGCAGCAGTTCGCCCACGACGTGGTCATGTTGAAGCTGGTCGGACTCGATCCGGTGGTGGTGCACGGCGGCGGCCCGCAGATCGAACAACGCCTGAAACAATTGGGCATCAAGAGCGAATTCATCCAGGGCATGCGGGTCACCGATGCGGCCACCATGGATGTGGTCGAAATGGTGCTGGGCGGTACCGTCAACAAGGATATCGTCACCTTGATTAACCAGGCCGGTGGCAAGGCGGTGGGCCTGACCGGACAGGACGGTGCGTTTATTCGCGCCAAGAAGCTGTTGATGCCGAACCCGGAAAAACCCGGTGAAACCATCGATCTGGGCATGGTGGGCGACATCGAATCGATCGATCCTTCGGTAATCGATACCCTCGAGGCCGGTGGTTTCATCCCGGTGGTGGCGCCGATCGGCGTCGGCAGCGACGGCCAGAGCTACAACATCAATGCCGACGTGGTCGCTGGCAAACTGGCCGCGATTCTCAAGGCGGAAAAGCTGGTGCTGTTGACCAACACGCCTGGCGTGCTCGACAAGGCCGGCAACCTGTTGACCAACATCACGCCGCGCGATATCGACGCCATGCTGGCGGACGGCACGTTGTCCGGGGGCATGCTGCCGAAGATTTCTTCGGCGCTTGATGCCGCGCGTTCTGGCGTGCATGGCGTACACATCATCGATGGCCGGGTCGAACACGCGCTCTTGCTGGAAATTCTGACCGACCAGGGCGTGGGCACGCTGATTCGCAGCAAATAAGCCTGCTGCCGTTCAGCGGCCGGCGTATCCGCAAGCGTTTTCCCGGTGACTGCGGGGCTGGTTGGCTGGTGCTTGCGCAATACGGCCGCGCGTGCCGAGTCCCTACAGAATTCTTGCGATGTCGCGAATGTCTTCCTCGAACATTTCGCCCATTTCAACCAACGCCAATCCGCCATCCCGGTCGATCACATAAGTCTGCGGCAAACCGCGGCGCAAGCGATATATGCGCTCATATGCGGGATTTTGCATTGCCGCAGGGAAGGTATAGCCGCGCGACTTGAGATAGTCCGCAGCCGCTTTTTGGGTCTTGTCGATCGAGATCGCCAGCACCTCGAGGCCCCTGGAACGATGGGTGCGATACAGCACCTCGATATGCGGGTTCTGCCTGGCGCAGAACGGGCACCAGGAGGCCCAGAACTCCAGTACCACCACTTTGCCCTTGAGCGTCACCTGATCGAGCAGGCGGCCGTCCAGCAGGGTCAGCGGCGGCAAAGTTACTGCGTCGCCCTTGTTCCAGGCGCCGAAAGCCGTGCCCGGTAGTGCGGTTCCGGCAGCCAGCGCGATGAAGTCACGGCGGCGCATCATGCCGGCCTCAGAACTCGATCGAATCGGCGATAGCCATGATGCCGGCCCGCGCGCACGCTTCGTCGGCTTCGCCGCTCGGCGCGCCGGATACGCCGATCGCGCCCACAACAGAGCCGCCGGCTTCGATCGGCAGGCCGCCGCCGAACGCCGCGACCCGTGGTGTCGCGCGCAGGCCGCTCATCGGCCTGCCCGCCTGGGTTTCCGCAGCCAGCGCCAGGGTGCTGATGCGAAAACTGGCCGAGGTCCAGGCCTTGTTCATTGCCACCTCGACGGTATGCGCACCGGCGAAGCGATCGCGCAACATGACCTGTGTGACGCCGGCGCGATCGGCCACCGCGACGCCGACCTGATAGCCGCTCTTGCGGCAACTTTCCAGGGCAGCGCGCGCGGCGACCAGCGCGGTATCAGGTGTGAGCTGCCTGACGCT
>JAYVWK010000186.1:0-5522 GCA_043786185.1 Burkholderiales bacterium | reverse complement strand
GCAATGGTCGCCACCGAGATGTAGAGGCTCCAGAAATCGCTGGTGAAATCAGCCATTTGACACCCCCTTGGCTGGCGCGGCCGCGGGTTCGTCATCTGTCAAGGGAATCAGCGAAGCTTCTTCGAATGCGACACGGTTGCCCGGTGCCAGGGCCCAGGCGATGATGCCGATGAAGACCGCGAAGCTGATCAGGGTCATGGTGATGCGCAGGGTGTTCAAGTCCATGTGGTTCTCCCTTATTTGGCAGCCAGGCTTGGAGCGCCTGCCGCGGGGGTGACAGCTACCGTCCCGGCCGCTGCCGGGGCTGCCGCCTTGGCCGGCGCCGCGGCCGGGCCACCAGCCTTGATCAAGGTACCCAGGCCCTGCAGGTAGGCGATCAGGGCATCCTGCTCGTTCTTGCCGGCCACCATCTTTTCGGCCTCCTGCATGTCGGCTTCGGTGTAGGGCACACCCACCATGGCCAAAGCCTTCATGCGCGGCGCCACCGACTTCGGATCGATCATGTTCTTCACCATCCACGGGTAGCCCGGCATGTTCGACTCCGGTACCAGGTCGCGCGGGTTGTTCAAGTGGGTGCGATGCCATTCATCGCTGTAGCGCCCGCCCACCCGCGCCAGATCCGGGCCGGTGCGCTTGCTGCCCCACTGGAATGGATGGTCATAGACGAATTCGCCAGCCACCGAGTAATGGCCATAGCGCTCGGTCTCGGCGCGAAACGGTCGGATCATCTGCGAATGGCAGTTGTAGCAGCCCTCGCGGATGTAGATGTCGCGCCCGACCAGTTGCAGGGCGTTGTAGGGCTTGAGACCGGCCACCGGTTCGGTTAAGGATCTCTGGAAGAACAGCGGCACGATTTCCACTAAGCCGCCCACGCTCACCGTGAGCACGACCAAGAGGATCATCAGACCGACGTTCTTTTCGATGGTTTGATGGTTCATTTTGTTTTCACCTGTTGAGGATGGAGGGCCGTTTCGGATCGACGCTCAGGCGTGTGTCAGGCTGCCGGCGCCATGACCCGCGGCCTTGATCACCGGGGCATCGACCGAGCGGCCTAAGCCGATGGTCTTGATGACGTTGTAGAGCATGACGAACATGCCGGAGAAATACAGCACGCCGCCGACCAGCCGGATCACGTA
Source organism: Burkholderiales bacterium (assembly GCA_043786185.1). GTDB lineage: Bacteria > Pseudomonadota > Gammaproteobacteria > Burkholderiales > JAEUOS01 > JAEUOS01. The sequence continues at coordinate 4,386 of JAYVWK010000186.1, read as the reverse complement.
GTACGGGAAGGTCGCCTTGACGCTCTCGACAAAGGTGTAGGTCAGGGTGCCGTCGGCATTGACCGCGCGCCACATCAGGCCCTGCATCACCCCGGCGATCCACATCGCGGCGATGTACAGCACGATGCCCACGGTGGCGATCCAGAAGTGCAGCTCGATCAGGCGCGTGCTGTACATCTCTTTCAGGCCATAGAGCTTGGGGATGAGGAAGTAGATCGAGCCGATCGACACCAACCCGACCCAGCCTAAAGCGCCGGAATGCACATGGCCGACAGTCCAGTCGGTGTAGTGCGAGAGCGCGTTGACGGTCTTGATCGACATCATCGGCCCCTCGAAGGTGCTCATGCCGTAGAACGAAAGCGAGACCACCAGGAATTTGAGGATGGGGTCGGAGCGCAGCTTGTGCCAGGCGCCCGAGAGCGTCATGATGCCGTTGATCATGCCGCCCCAGGAAGGCGCCAGCAGCACCAGCGAGAAGATCATGCCGATCGATTGCGCCCAGTCCGGCAGCGCGGTGTAGTGCAGGTGATGCGGGCCGGCCCACATGTAGGTGAAGATCAGCGCCCAGAAGTGCACGATCGACAGCCGATAGGAAAACACCGGGCGCTCGGCCTGCTTCGGAATGAAGTAATACATCATGCCGAGGAAGCCGGCGGTGAGAAAGAAGCCCACCGCGTTGTGGCCGTACCACCACTGCACCATGGCGTCCTGCACCCCGGCATAGGCCGAGTAGGATTTCCAGAAACTCACCGGCACCGCGGCACTGTTGACGATGTGCAGCAAGGCCACCGTCAGAATGAAGGCGCCGAAGAACCAGTTGGCCACGTAGATGTGCGGCACGGTGCGGCGGGCGATGGTGCCGAAGAACACGATCGCGTAGGACACCCACACCACCGCGATCAGGATGTCGATCGGCCATTCGAGCTCCGCATATTCCTTGCCCTGGGTCATGCCCAGCGGCAGCGAGATGGCGGCCAGCACGATCACCAGGGTCCAGCCCCAGAAGGTGAAGCCGGCCAGCCGCGGCAGAAACAAGGTGGCGTGGCAGGTGCGCTGCACCACGTAGTAGGAGGTGGCGAACAGGGCCGAGCCGCCAAAGGCGAAGATCACCGCATTGGTATGCAGCGGCCGCAGGCGCCCGTAGGACAGCCACGGCAGGTCGAAATTGAGCTCCGGGAAGGCCAGCTGGGCGGCGATGATCACGCCCACCAGCATGCCGACGATGCCCCAGATCACCGTCATCAGCGCGAACTGACGAACTACCCTGTAGTCATACGTTTGTTGCGACATTGCACGCCCCGTTCAGGTTGAAACTTGGTTCACTTTAATGGTCGCCGCAGTGCGACATTTGATCCGTATCAAGTCGCGTACGGCTTGGCCACGCCAAGCGTGGAATGCGCGCCTGGCGCCGCGCAGCGCAAACACCGCGCCCGCGCGGATCGGCGTGCAACGCGCCGACGAATCACGCAGAGGCACGCTGCGCCAGAGCCGGGAATCAGTCATCGTCGTCGAGAATGCTGCGCCCCGGGCTGTCGAGATCGTCGAACTGGCCGTCCTGCAAGGACCACCAGAACAGGCCGCCGATCAGGAGCACCAGTACCACCGACAGCGGCACCAGCAGGTAGAGGATTTCCATGCTGTCAGCCGGCCACGGCGGGCGCGGTCAAGGGCGCAGGCAGCGTGCCCGCCGCAGCCGTTGCCGGCGCGCGCGGAGCCAAGCGCTGCGAATTCGCCACCACCGCCAGCGAACTGACCGCCATGCCGATCCCGGCCATCCAGGGCGTCAAAAGGCCGCTGGCGGCAAGCGGTATCGCCACCAGGTTGTAGAGCGCCGCCCAGGCGATGTTCTGCTTCACGATGCGCATCGCCTTTTTGGCCGTTGCCAGTGCGTGAACCAGGTCAGCCGGGCGGCCCGACATCAGCACCATGTCGGCGCGCGTCTGTGCCAGCGGCGCGCCGCTGCCCATGGCCACCGACACATGCGCCAGCGCCAGCACCGGCGCATCGTTGATGCCGTCGCCCACCATCGCCACGGTGGCGCCGCCGGCTTGCAGATCGGCCACGAAGCGGTGCTTGGCCGCCGGCGCCATGGCGCCATGCACGTCGTCAATACCCAGTGCTGTCGCCGCCTCTGTCACCGCCGCCAGCCGGTCGCCGCTGGCCAGCGATACCTTTGATCCCTGCGCCTTGAGCGCCGCGACCAGCTCGGCGGCGCCCGCGCGCACGCCGTCGCCGATCATGAAAAGCGCCAGCCAGCCGGCATCGCTGGCCAGTGCCGCCAGGCTGCGACCCTGCGCCAGTGCGAGGCTGTCGGCCGGCAGCGGCAGGCCATGCAGGGCGCCGGCGAATTCGAGGCTGCCGATGCGATGCCTGACGCCATCGACCATGGCCTCGACGCCGCTGCCGGCGACCTCGCGGGCCGCGCTGATTTCGACTGCGCGCAGGCGCGCGACATGCGGTGCGGCTTCCATCGCCAGCGCCTGCGCCAGCGGATGCACGGCCACGCTTTCCATGCGCCCTGCCAAGGCCAGTGCGCGGCTGCGGTCGAGCGGGCCCAGCAGCACGATCTCTTCGACCCGCATGCGCCCGGTGGTCAGGGTGCCGGTCTTGTCGAACACGAAATGGCTGGCGCGCGCCAGTGCTTCGAGGGCGTGTGCGCGCGTGACCAGCACGCCGCGCCGTGCCAGGTTGCCGATGGCGGAGGAAAATGCCACCGGCGCGGCCAGTGACAATGCACACGGGCAGGTGACGATCAATACCGCAACGGCAGCCGGCAGCGCACGCGCCGGGTCGATCAGCGCCCACGCCAGCGCGGTCGCCGCTGCGAATGCAAGGATGGCCCAGAGAAAGGTGGCCGCATGGCGATCGACCACCTGGTTGAGCCAGGGCTTGGCATCGGCCGCGCGCTCAACTAAGCGCACCAGGTGGGCCAACTGCGAATTCCCTGCAGCGGCACTGACCCGCACCACCAGCGGCGCACCCAGATTGATGGCACCACCGGTGACAGTCGCCCCCGGGGCCTTGGCCACCGGCCGTGATTCACCGCTGATCAGCGCCTCGTCGTTCAAGCTCACGCCATCGATGACCACGCCATCGGCGGGCGCGGCGCAGCCGGCACGCACCAGCACCAGGTCGCCGGGCGCGAGAGCGGCGGCATCGACCTCGCGGCTGGCCTGCGATTGCGGCCAGTCCGGCAACAACAGGGCGCGCGCCGGTTGCAGGCGCGCCAATTCGTCGACCGCCGCGGCGGCACGCGTGCGTGCCAGCATTTCAAGATAGCGCCCGCCCAACAGGAAGAACACGAACATCGACACCGAGTCGAAGTACACCGGTCCGCGCGCCGCGCCGGTATCGAACATCGGCAGCACCGTGGCCCAGGCGCTGGCGCCGAAGGTGACCAGGAGGCCGAGCGCGGCCGGCACGTCCATGCCGATGCGCCCTTGCGTGAGGTTGCGCCAGGCGCCGGCCAGGATCGGTGTGGCCGCATACGCCATCACCGGCACGGTAAGCACCAGGCTGGCGATGCGCAGCAACTGCTCGATGTCGGGCGCCATCTCGCCTTCGATCGCCAGGTAGGCCGGGGTCGCATACATCATCACCTGCATCATGGAAAAGCCGGCCACGAACAGGCGCCACAAGGCCATGCGCCGTTCGCGCGAACGTTCGATCGAAGCCAATGCTGCGGAAACCGGCCAGGCGCGATAGCCGGCGCGCGCGATCGCCGCGGTGATGTCGGAAAGGCCCACGCCGCCATCGCGCCAGCGCACCCGCGCGCGATGGCTGACAAGCCCGACATCGATCGCTTCGACGCCGGCGATTTCGCCGACGCGCATTTCGATCAATTGCACGCAACTCGCGCAGTGGATGCCTTCGACCGCCAGTACCGCTTCCGATGAGCGTGCCACGCCACTGTTGGCGGCGGGAGTGACGCCCTCAGACATCGCGTTCGCGGTAGTAAGCGGCAAAGCCGTTGGCGATCAGCATTTCGGCGGCGGCCAGGCAACTGCCGCAGCACAGCGCGCGCCTGCTACCTTCGAATTCGACCCAGTCGGCCACAGCCGCGGGCAAGGGCGAATCGCAATGAAAGCAAGTGCCCGGAAAGGGTTTGTCGCAGACCGGCGCAGGCGCATGCCCGACCGCTTGCGCAGCACTGCGAAACCAGGCAAAACCAGGCATCATGGAAACCTTTGAGAAGCCGTGCGGGATGAGGAATCGATGCCCATGTTCTATCGCGGTGGCTTGGTGATGGCTTGCGCCGTGCCCGACTCGAACCCCTGCCGCCGCTTCCTCAATACGCTTCCCGCATCGTAGCGACGGGCCGTGTGGGCGATTTGACCCAGATCAAGCGATGATGTGGAGATTGGGCAAACATGCGCGCTACCCGCC
>JAYVWK010000185.1:0-4737 GCA_043786185.1 Burkholderiales bacterium | reverse complement strand
GCCGATCGTCAGGTGCACGCCGCCCGGCAGCGTCCCGGCGCGCGCCTCGGCACTGAGCCGCTCCTCGACGCGGCGGATCAGCAGCATGGTCCGCAACATGGCCATGGGCATCGCATCCATCGCCGCCTGTGACGGCCCGGCGGCGCTCATGGACTGTGGTGATCTGGTGCGGCAGCGGGTCAACAGGAGGTGTGCACCGCCAGCACCGGGGCAAACTTGTGCCGCACTCGTCGACTTGGCGCACGTTGCGCCGTCGCGAGCATCACGCCGATGACGTCGCCATTCGCGCGAGCGTGGCCGCAGTCGCGACCTGCTCGGCCGGGTGCAGGCGCACGACGACGCCCGATCCAAGCTCGCGTTGCAATCCGTCCATCAAGAGAGGCGCACCGCGTGCCACACCGCCAGCAAGCGCGATCGGGAACAGCCCGAGACGATCGATCAATGCCTGGCAGATACGTGCCAGTTCGCCGCCGGCGAGGCAGAGCAGCAGTGCCGCCTCGCCATCGCCAAGACTTGCCGCATCGCCGACCACGCGCGCCAGCGACGCCACCGCCTGCCGACCGCCGCCATAGGTGAACGCGCGAATACTTGGCCAATCCCCGGCGCCGATCGCCGCCAGCAAGGAGCGATCGAGCGAAGTGGCAACACGCCGCTCGTCGCGTCGACGCAGCAGGGCGCGCAGCGCCTGGTGTCCGATCCAGAACCCACCTCCGGCATCGTCGATCAGGAACCCATGCCCGCCCGCCCGTTCGACCTTCTCATCGGATGTGAGGTGGTAGGCGATCGATCCCGTGCCGGCATAGACCAGGATCCCATCACCCGGGGCGAAGGCGCCGAGATAGGCGATGCGCAGGTCGTCCTGCACTGCCACGCGCTCAACCGGCACGTCAAGGGCCTGGGCGAAGGCATGCTGCAGCAACTTCGCGGGGTCGCTGTCGATGCTTAGACCGGTCACGCCGGCCACAACGAAATCGGGCTTGCCATGTCGCGCCACTTCGATCCCGATCGCGACGATGGCCGCGCTCGCGGCACCCTGCGCTTCGGGCGTGAAGAGATGTCCGGTGATCGGCGCGCCGCGGCCTTCCGCGACGATTTGGCCATCGGCCTGCTCTAGCCGCCAGCGTGTGCTCGACGCACCCGCATCGATACCCAGCGCCAGGGTCACTGGTGTACCTTCGTGCTTCGCACTGCGGCGCGAGCTTGCTTGGGGCGGCCCGGCGCGGCGCTCATGCGACGGGCACTGCGGCCGCAAAGCGCCGCGTGATCTCGCGCGGATTGGTGATCGCCGTGCCAACCACGACCGCACGGGCGCCGATCGCAAAGGCGCGGGTGAGTTCATCCGGATTCGTGAAGCGTCCCTCGGCAATCACGGGAACGCTTATTCGCGCCACCAGCTGCGCGAGCAAATCGAAATCCGGACCGTCCAGTCGCGGCGAATTCGGCGTATAGCCGGACAGGGTCGTCGCCACGACGGCACAACCCATTGCCGCGGCCGCCTCGCCTTCGGCGAGCGTGGCGACATCCGCCATGATTGGCAGCGCGAGTTCCCGCGTGATGCCGGCAATCAAGTCCGCCAAGGTCTCGCCGTCGCGCGCGCGGTCGGTGGCATCGATCGCGATCATCGCCGCGCCCGCGGCGGCGATTCTCCGCGCATCGGCAAGACCGGGCGTGATCTCGACGTCGAAGCCAGCGCTCCTGCGCTTGGCGATGCCGATCACCGGCAAGCCCGCGGCCGCGCGGATCGCGGCGATGTCGGCAGCGCCATTGGCGCGGATCGCGATCGCGCCGCCCTGCCCGGCGGCGCGCGCCATGACGCTCATGAAAACGGCTCCGTGCAGTGGATTGTCGGCGCGCGCCTGGCAGGAGACGACAAGGCCGCGGCGCAGGAGAAATTCAGGGATCACTTGACGGCTCACAAGCCAACCCCCGCACAAGGCGCCGCGGTGCCATGCGCCTTGGAAGCGGCCCGGCGGCTCATTGCGTCAACCCGGCGATGCGCTGTCCGGTCCGGGTGTCGAACAACACCACCTTGTCGACGTCGAAGGACAACGCGGCGATCTCGCCCGGCGCGCGCTCGTCCTGCGGCGCCACCCTGGCGACCAGGTTGACATTGTTGACCCGCACCAGCAGCAAGGTATCCGGCCCGGTCGGCTCGACCAGTTCGACCCGGCATGGCAACTGATCGCCGCCTGGCAGGGCGATACTGATCGCCTCGGGCCGCAGGCCCAGCGTCACCTCCCGGTCCAGGTAGGGCCGAAGTGCGTCGCCGGTTGGCAGGTTCAGAACCAGGCTGGCGTCGCCGCTTCCCAACTCGGCGCAAAATGCCGCACCCTGGCGCCGGACCGTCACAGGAATGAAGTTCATCGACGGACTGCCGATGAACCCGGCCACGAACAGGTTGGCCGGGCGCCGGTACAGGTCCTGCGGTGTGCCGAACTGCTGGATCACGCCGTCCTTCATGATGGCGATCCGGGTGCCCAGTGTCATCGCCTCGATCTGGTCGTGCGTGACGTAGACCGAGGTGATGCGGGTGCGCTGGTGCAACAGCTTGATCTCGGCGCGCATCTCGACACGCAACTTGGCATCGAGATTGGACAAGGGCTCGTCGAACAGGAACATGCTGGGGTTGCGCGCCAGCGCGCGCCCCATCGCCACGCGCTGGCGCTGCCCGCCGGAGAGCTGCCCCGGCTTGCGGTCGAGCAGATGCTCCATCTGCAGCATGCGCGCCACTTCGGTGATCTTGGCGTCCTGCTCGGCTTTGGGCACGCGACGCATCTCCATGCCGAACGAGATGTTGCCGCGCACATCCATGTTGGGATACAGCGCATAACTCTGGAACACCATGGCGATGTCGCGGTCCTTGGGCGAGACCGCGTTGACCATGCGCTCACCCATCCAGATCTCGCCGCTGGAGACCTCCTCGAGCCCGGCCAGGCAGTTGAGCAGGGTCGACTTGCCGCAGCCCGACGGCCCCACCAGGATCAGGAACTCGCCGGGATCGATCTCGATGTTGATGTCCTTGAGGATCGGGGTTGCGCCAAAACTCTTGGCGACGTTGCGAATCTTGAGTGCTTGCATGGCTGTGTTCCGTGTTGGTCTGGGTCATTCTTCGATTGCCCGGCGTACGCTGCCATCGAACTTGGCGAGAAGCGCCTCGGCCGATGCTGCATCGATCTGGCGCCTGAGCGCGACGATGGCCGTCTTGATCTGGAAGCCACACGCGTCCAGTGTCTGGCGTGCCTGGTCTTCGCCGGCTCCGGTGGCGCGCATGGTGAGGTCGATCGAGCGACGGCGCAGCTTGGTGTTGGTCGGCCGCAGGTCGACCATCAGGTTGCGGTAGACCTTGTTCAGGCCCACCATGACTGCGCTGGAAAAACTGTTGAGCGCAATCTTCTGCGCCGTACCGGCCTTAAGCCGGGTACTGCCCGAAATTACCTCGGATCCGGTGTTTAACGTGACGCCGATGTCGGCCTCGCTGGCCACCGGGCTGTCCGGGTTGTTGGCCAGGCCGACCACCAGCGCGCCGGCGGCGCGTGCGCTGCGCATGGCGCCGAGCACGTAAGGCGTTCGGCCGGAGGCGGCTACCGCCAGCACCACGTCGTTGGGCCTGGGTGCCACGGCGAGCAGGTCGGCCGCACCCTGCTCGAAGTCGTCCTCCGCCCCTTCCACCGCCCCCGTGACGGCGCTGGCGCCACCGGCCAGCAAGGCGAGGGCGCGTTCGGGTGGCCAGGAGAAGGTCGGGTACAGCTCGACCGAGTCCTGCAGACCCAGGCGGCCCGAGGTGCCGGCGCCGACGTAGATCAGGCGGCCACCTGCGGCCAGGCGCGGCACCGCGGCGCGCACCGCGGCTGCCAGAGCGGCGCTGCTGGCGCGCACCGCGTTGACGGCGTTGAGCTGGTCGTCGACCAGGACATCGACCAGTTGTTCGACCGGGTAACGGTCCAGGTCGGTATGCAGTGGATTGGGTGTTTCGGTGTTGCTGGTCATGTCAGCCCTTGACGGCGCCCGCGGTCAGGCCCTTGATGAACTGCTCTGACAGCACCAGGTACAGCGCCACCAGCGGCAGCGCCGAGATGGTGAGGCCGGCGAACAGGGCGCCCATGTTGACGGCATGTTCGCCGAAAAACACCGACAGGCCCTGCGGCATGGTCTTGAGGTTGGCGCTGGAAATGAAGACGATCGGCAGCAGGAAGTCGTTCCAGATCGGGATCGAGGTGTAGATCGCCACGATCGCCAGCTGCGGCCGCACCAGCGGCAGCATGATGCGGTGGAAGATGGTCCATTCGCTTGCGCCATCGATACGCGCCGCCGCTTCCAGCGCATTGGGCAGCGCGCGGAAGAATCCGGTCATGATGAATACACCGGCCGGAATGCCACCCGCCGCGTAGACCAGGATCAGCCCCCAAAGGCTGTCGAGCAGGCCCATCTGCTTGAGCTGCAGGAACAGCGGCACCAGCAGCAGCTTGGCCGGGATCATCAACCCCATCAGGATCAGCGTGTACAGCACCCCGTTGAGGCGGAACCGGTAGCGCCCCAGCGCGTAACCGGCCATCGCCGACAGGCTCAGGATGATCGCTTCCGACCCGGCGGTGACCAGCACCGAGTTGCGGAAATAGACGCCGAAATTGCCTTCGCCCAGTACTTTCTCGAAATTCGCCAGACTCAGGGACTGCGGCAACCCGAACGGATTGTTCATGATCTCCGCGGTGGATTTGAACGACGAGATCAGCGCCACCA